>JADZDM010000033.1 GCA_020851035.1 Gemmatimonadaceae bacterium
GAGATCTCGAGTTCAAGGGGACGGAGATCTCGAGTTCAAGGGGACGGAGATCTCGAGTTCAAGGGGACGGAGATCTCGAGTTCAAGGGGACGGAGATCTCGAGTTCAAGGGGACGGAGATCTTGAACGTTTCGATGACGTTCAAGATCTCCGTCCCCTTGAACGGCCGAACGTTTCGATGACGTTCAAGATCTCCGTCCCCTTGAACGCGCTCGACGCGACCCCGGCCGGTCAGCCCGCGCGACGCGCCCGCACTGCGTCCGCCAGCCCGGCCAGCACCGGCGCCGTCTGCGCCCAGCCGAGGCACGCGTCCGTGATCGAGACGCCAGCCGCCAGTGCCCGACCCGGCACGAAGTCCTGGCGCCCCTCCTCGAGGAAACTCTCGAGCATCACGCCCATGATGCGCGCATCCCCGCCCGCGATGCGACGCGACACGTCGGACGCGACATCGAGCTGGCGCCGGTGCTGCTTCTCGCTGTTCGCGTGTGACGCGTCGATCATCACCTGCTCGCGCAGCCCCGCCGCGCGCAGGATGGCGCAGGCTGCCTTCACGTCCGCGTCACAGTAGTTCGGCGCACTGCCGCCGCGGAGGATCACGTGGCAGTCACGGTTCCCGCGTGTCTCGAAGATGGCGGCCTGCCCCATCTTCGTCATGCCCATGAACGCGTGCGCCGAGGCGGCCGCCACGATGGCGTCGGCCGCCACCTTCACGCTGCCATCGGTGCCGTTCTTGAACCCCACCGGACAACTCAGGCCCGAGGCGAGCTGGCGGTGGCTCTGGCTCTCCGTGGTGCGCGCCCCGATCGCACCCCACGCCACCAGGTCGCTCAGGAACTGTGGACTGAGCAGGTCGAGGAACTCGGTGCCCACCGGCAGCCCCAGCTCGACGATCTCGATGAGCAGCCGCCGCGCCCGCGCGAGCCCCTCGTTGATCGCGAAGCTGCCATCCAGGTGCGGGTCGTTGATGTAGCCCTTCCATCCGACCGTGGTGCGTGGCTTCTCGAAGTAGGTGCGCATCACGACGAGCAGCGCGTCGCCCGCATCGTCGGCCGCCTGCTTCAGGCGTCG
Source organism: Gemmatimonadaceae bacterium (assembly GCA_020851035.1). Classification (NCBI taxonomy): domain Bacteria; kingdom Pseudomonadati; phylum Gemmatimonadota; class Gemmatimonadia; order Gemmatimonadales; family Gemmatimonadaceae; species Gemmatimonadaceae bacterium. Next base: position 1,068 of record JADZDM010000033.1, read on the forward strand.
CGCATACGCCAGCGCGGCCTCGTGGTCGTGGATGGAGCAGGGGCCCACCACCACGAGGAGCCGGTCGTCGTGTCCGTCCAGCACGGCGGCGATGCGGGTGCGTGCCTGCTCCACCAGCGCCAGCGTGAGTTCCGAGCCCGGCAACTCCTCCATCAGCAGCGCCGGCGTGATGAGGGGGCGCACCGCCTCGATCCGCGTGTCGTCGATCCGCGTGCCGTCACGGGTGCCGTGGCGTCGCCCGACTTCACGATCGTGGCGGTGGTCGTCGAGCGTGCTCATGGAGGGACCGTCATGCGGGGCGTGGCCGGTGGAACGGCAGCGGGAGTCGAACGGGATGCCGGGTCCACCGCGCCGACCTCCACGCTACAAATGTTGCCGGGGGTGGAAGGCGCGCCAGCGCGCGGTGCAGGAGCCTGACGGTGCGCCGCCGGCCAGGGGACGCCCGCACGACCGGGCCGGCCGGGCGAACAGCACCGGTGCACCATGGTCGGGAAGCGCCCGCGTCGTGTGCATCGCGGCATGACGATGCGTATCACAACGCACCACTGCACCACGCCACCTGTACCACTTCGCACCAGCGCAACACGCATCGTGCATCACGCACACACCGGCGCAGAACCGGCACACAACCTGCGAATGCCCGGGTGTTCCCGCAGTCCCCGCGATACCGAGTCGCGCACGTGTCAGGTGATCGCCGACGGGCCGGTGCAATCGAAGTGGTGACAGGGCCGGCGTCTGCATCAGCGACAGGTTTTCGATCGGGGAGCGCACGCATGCGCATGCGGCGCGGAACGCCGTCATTCGTCACACTCCCACCCACTCCCCCATGCCACAGAAACGGAACCCGCTGGTGCCGGCGCTGGCCCCGCTGCTGGTCGCCGTCATCGCCACGTCGTGCAGCGATCGCGATGTCACCACACCCGGCGCGCGTGCGGCATCCGATCCGGACGTGCCGCAGCTCGCCGTGCTCGCCGGTGTCACCCACCCCGGTCGTGCGCTCGCGGCGAACTGCTTCCAGTGCCACGGCACGGATGGTGTCGCGTCGGAACTGAAGATCGCCGGCGAAAGCGCGCGTGAGATCGAGGGCGAGCTGAACGAGATGCGCACGAAGACCCCCGGGCGCAACATCATGAACGTCCATGCCCAGGCCTACACTCCCGCGCAGATCGCCCTCATCGCCGACTACTTCGCCAAACAGGGGAAATGACCATGGATCGCCGAATCTTCCTGCAGGGGCTGGGGATGGCCGGGCTTGGCCTCACGGCGTTCCGGTCGGCACTCGGACAGCCGATGGCGCTGCCGCGCGGCGCAACGGGACGCGTCGTGGTGGTCGGCGGCGGCATGGGGGGCACCACCGTCGCGAAGTTCCTGCGCCTCTGGGGTGGGGCAGGGGTCGACGTGACGCTCGTCGAGCCGAATCCGACGTACTACTCCAACATCTTCAGCAACATGGTGCTGACGGGTGAGCGGTCGCTGACGCAGCTGGGCTTCAACTACGCCGCGCTCAGCAGCAGGTACGGCGTGCGGGTGGTGGCCGCGTCGGTCACGTCGATCGATCCCACCGGCCGCAGTGTCGCGCTCTCGAATGGCAGCAGCCTGCCGTACGATCGCCTCGTCCTCTCACCGGGCATCGACTTCGAGCCGCTCGCACTCAGCGGCTCGGCCGCGAACACGGCGAAGATCGTGCACGCCTGGAAAGCGGGGGCACAGACCACGTCGTTGAAGGCGCAGATCCAGTCCATGACGCGGGCGGACACGTTCATCATGACCATCCCGCCGAAGCCCTACCGCTGCCCGCCCGGGCCGTACGAACGCGCGTGCGTCGTGGCCGACTACCTCAAGCGCACCAAGCGCGGTGGCAAGGTCATCATCCTCGATGCCAACCCGGGCATCCAGGCCGAGCCGGTGAACTTCACGCGGGCGTTCACCAGCACCCACAAGGGCACCATCACGTACGTGCCGAATGCGCGGGTCTCGCACATCGATGCGAACACGATGACGGTCACCACCGACACCGCAGGCACCTTCCGCGGCAAGGTCATCAACGCCATCCCGACCCACAAGGCGGGCAGCCTGATCACGGCGTCGGGCATCGGGCTCGCGAATGCCCCCGGCGCGAACGGCGCACCAGGCAAGTACGCGGGTGTGGACGTGCTCACCTACGAGTCCACGGCCGTGCCGTTCGTGCACGTGCTCGGCGATGCGTCGGCCACGACCCAGCCCAAGGCGGGCCATATCGCGAACGCCGAGGCGAAGGTGTGCGCGGATGCCATCATCCAGCTCCTCAGCGGCGGCACCGTCAATCCGTCGCCGGTCACCAACTCGTCGTGCTTCACGCCCATCACGCGCACCACGGCCTCCTGGCTCTCGGTCGTGTTCCGCTACGACCCGGCCACGCGCACGATGGTGCCCACGGGCAGCGGCGTCACGGAGTCGGTCGATGCGAACAGCGAGAACTACGAGGACATGCTGAAGTGGTTCACGAACCTCATGTCGGACACGTTCCGGTAGCCCGTGAGGTGCAGTGGGCCGGCGTCGGGGGACCGGAGCGATCCGGTCCCCCGCGTCGTCCAGGCCCGGCGTGGCCGAAACCGCGCCGCCGGCGCTGCGTACGGGGACCCATGCCTCAGCGTCCCCACACCGCCGTCATGCCACGATCCCGTCCCGTCACCGCGCGCCTTCGCCGGATCGCGCGCGCCAGTGTGCTGCTCATTGCAGCCGCCGTCATCCCGGTGCACCTCGACGCCCAGACGACGCTGCGTGAGCACCTCGACCCGGCCCGCCTCCACGTGGGGCGCGACTCGTTCGTGGTGATGATCCAGGGCCAGCCGCGCGGCTGGCAGCGACTGACGGTGGAGCGCGCCGGCACCGGCTGGACCGTGGGCGACGCCATCACCATCGACTCGCTCGTGACGCAGGGCAGCCGCATCACGCTCGATGCGGCGCTCCACGAGCAGTCGCTGCGCCAGGAGGGGCGGATGCGCGGCCGCGACATGCGGATCGTCCTCGACTTCGCCGGCGGGCGCGTGCGCGGCTCGGCACTCACACCGTCGGCTCCCGCGGCACTCCAGGTCGACACGGTCGTGGCGGCCGGCACGGTGGACGACAACGCCGTCGCCCCGCTGCTGGCTGCCGTGCGCCTGCGCGACAGCCTCGACATCTCGTTTCCCGTGCTCGCGAGCGGCAAGGGTACCGTGTCACTCCAGCGTCTTCGCGTGACCGGCCGCGAGACGGTCACGGTGCCGGCAGGGACGTTCGATGCCTGGCGTGTCGAGCTCACGGCCGAGCGCAGCCGTGTGCTGTTCTTCGTGTCGCAGCAGGCGCCCCATCGTGTCGTGAAGATGAGCAACGGGCCGGCATTCGAGATGTTGCTGTTGCCGTGACGGGCGTGCGGGTCGCGGCCGTGTGTGACCGCCGGCTGGTCGGTGAGGTCGGTCGAGCGCGGTGATCGTGGCCCGTGGCACACGACCAACAGCTCACCCGCGGCGACGCGCTGTCGTGTTGCGCCGACAGAGCGGTGCACGGGAGGCAGGCCATGGCGGTCCCGGGATCCTCCCCTTGAACGCCCTCGCCTGGCCACCCATGATCCCCGGCATCCGTCCTGCGCCGTTGCACGCCTGCCACCCCCCGTCGTGACCGATCCGCCGCCGACACCGCCGCGCCTCGACCCGGACCTGCTCCGGCGCCTCCTGCGCGCCAGGGACCGGATGGATGCCGCCTCGCACGAGGAGTGGCCCGTGCGACGGCTCGCGCAGGTCAGCGGCGCCTCGGCGGCACACTTCGCCCGGGCCTTCCGGGACGCCTTCGGCGCTCCCCCGCATCGCTACCTGCTCACGCGTCGCATCGAACGCGCCACCGCCCTCCTCCGCGACACCGACCTCCCCATCACCGAGATCGCCTTCCAGACTGGGTGGCAGAGCCTCGGCACCTTCGGGCGCACCTTCCGCGACATCACCGGCGAGAGCCCCACCCAGCTCCGCGCCCGCGCGCAATCCGTGCCGAACGCGCTCGCCGTCGCGCCGGCGTGCTTCGTCAGCGCGGCCCAGCGACCGGACCTCAGGTCCGCAGTTTCGGAGAAGCGGCGGCGGGACGCCGCCGGATAGCCTTGGCGCCGGGCCACCCGGGCCCGGTCCACCTGCAACGGAGGCGTCATGAGCCAGGGAGTCGAGGTCGTCGGCGTGTATGTGCGCGACCAGGAGGAGGCCGCGCAGTTCTATGTCGGGAAACTGGGGTTCCGCGTGCACACCGATGTGCGCAACGGCGACTATCGCTGGCTCACGGTGCAGCACCCGGAGCAGCCGTCGTTCCAGCTCGGCCTCTTCCGGCCGTCACCTCCCACGATGGATGAGGCGACCGCGCAGGTGGTGCGCGAGATCGTGGCCAAGGGGGCGATGCCGCCGCTCGTGCTCACGGTCACCGACTGCCGCGCCGAGTACGACCGCCTCGTCGCGCGCGGCGTGGAGTTCACGCAGGAGCCCATCGCGCGCTACGGCAGCGTGGATGCCGGCTTCCGCGACCCGTCGGGCAACGGGTGGAAGATGATCGAGGCGCGACGGGGGGGCGCTTGAGCGGCGCCAGGCGCGCGCGTGCGGTGCACCGCTGGATCTCCGTCGCCTTCACGCTCGGCGTGGTCGCCAACCTCGTCGCCATGGCACTCGAGAGCCAGACGGTGTGGGTGGGCCTGGTGGCCCTGCTGCCCCTGGTCGTGCTGCTGGTCACTGGTCTGTACCTCTTCGTCGTGCCGTATCTGGCGCAATCGCGCCGCGACCTGCATCGTCGAACGTAGGGTCGATCCGGCGCTCCGGCCGGTGCCAGCACGCGATGCCGCGCGCGGCACCGACCGGCGACGCCTTCCTCATCACCGAGCAGGGAATGCCACGCGGCACCGGTCCCCGTGCGCCCGTTTCGAGTCGCATCGCCCTGCGATGGGTGCCGATCTTCACGCTCTTCGAACTGCACAATCTCGAGGAGCTGCTGCTGGACATGCCGGCGTGGGGACGGCAGCACCTTCCCTGGCTGCGCGACTCCCGTCTCGGCGTCGGCACCATGGTCATCGCGATCGCGCTGCTGTCAGCGGTCCTGTTCCTGGTCGCCTGGCGCATCCGCCAGGACGATTCACGCACGCGCTGGCTCCAGCGGCTCTTCCTCGGCGTGATGCTCGCGGTCTTCGGGTGGCACATCGCGATCAGCCTCTGGGCCGGTTCGCTGCAACCCGGCGTGCGGACGGCGGTGCTGTTCCTGCCCGTCTATGCCTGGCTGCTGCGGGCGCGACCGGACACCGGCGGCGACACGCCGGGTCGCTGACCGAAGGGGGGTTGACGAACCGCCCGTGTCGTCTCATCATACAACCATATGGTTGCACGAGCCCAGCTTTCCGATGCGGAACTCGACCGCCTCTTCCGCGCCCTGGCGGACACCACCCGCCGCGACATCGTCGCGCGTGTGATGGCCGGTGAGGAGGCGTCGGTGAGCGTGCTCGCCAGCCGGTACGACATGTCGTTCGCGGCGGTGCAGAAACACGTCGCCGTCCTCGAGGAGGCCCGGCTCGTGACCAAGCACGCCAACGGCCGCGAACGCATCGTCCGCGGCAACCCGGACCAGCTCGCCCGCGCCCGTGAGCTGCTCCTCCGGCTCGAACACCTCTGGGTCGAGCGCTTCAGCCAGCTCGACGCCGTCCTCGCCGATCCCCGTCCACGCAGGAGTTGACCATGCCGATCACGTCCGTGGCGTCCGACGCCAGCACCCTCACGCTCACCGTCACCGGCGAGTATCCCGTCACGGTCGAACGGCTCTGGGATGCCTACGCGGATCCGCGCCAGCTCGAACGGTTCTGGGGACCGGTCGAGTGGCCGGCGACCTTCACGCGTCACGACATGGCCGTCGGCGGCATGTCGCACTATCACATGACCGGGCCCGACGGCACGCAGGCACGCGGGTGGTTCAGGTTCCTCGCCGTCGAGCCGCACCGCCGCTTCGAGGTCGAGGACGGCTTCGCCGACGCAGCGGGTGCCCCCGATCCGCGGATGCCGACGATGCGCATGGTCTACACCTTCGCTGCCACACCCACCGGCTCCCGGTGCACGAGCGTCACGCACTTCACCAGCATCGATGCGATGGAGCAGCTCGTCGGCATGGGGATGCTGGAGGGCATGCAGTCTGCTTTGGGGCAGCTCGACGCACTCCTCGCCGACCTGCGCCGCTTCGCCTTCGATCGCACGACCGAGGCGCAGCTCCTGAGCGACACGCAGGTGCGCGTGAGTCGCGTGGTGCGTGGCACCGTGGCGCAGGTCTGGCACGCCCATCACGACGCCGCACTGATGCAGCGCTGGCTGCTGGGTCCCGACGGCTGGACGATGCCCGTCTGTGAGGTCGCGACGACGGTCGGCTCGTCGTACCGCTACGAGTGGGAGTCGGCCGACGGGTCGCAGCGATTCGGCTTCGAGGGGGAGCTGCTCGAGCGGGCCGCGCCGCACCGCGCCGTCACCACCGAGCGGATGATCGGCATGGAAGGGCCGGGCACCACGAACGAGCTCACCCTCGTCCCGGTGCAGTTGGGGACGCTGCTCAGCATCGTCATCACCTACCCCAGCAAGGAGCTGCGCGACATGATCCTTGGCACCGGCATGACGACCGGCATGGAGGCGAGCTACGCGCGACTCGAGCAGGAGTTGCTGACCGCGGTGTAGGCTGGCCGGCGCCTGGTCACGGCGGGCTCAGGATCGCGGCGCGCAGCCGCCCCGCCGTGGCATCGATCTCGCGATAGGCCAGGACGAGCGGCAGCGTGTTCCCCTCGGACGCCGTGAGCGCCGGCGCGGCGAGGCCGCTGTCGATCGTCTCGTGCGTCCACGATTCGCCCGGCAGCATGGTGGCGTGCCGGATGAGCCCCGCAGTGTTGTCGCCGTAGGCCACCGAGAGCCTGCCGTTCCAGATGCAGGCGCGTGGGCCGATGACGTTGTTGCGCGTGGCGCCGCGCCGGCCGCCGGCACCATCGAGCACACCGAAGCGCCAGGCCTCGAGCGAGTGGTCGCCGAGCGGGCGTTTCGCCCACCGGATGTTCGCATTCGTCATGTCCCCGTAGAACAGATGCACGGCGCCGTCGAAGATGACGGCGCTCGGGAATGAGCCGACGCGGGCCGAGGTGGGTCCCGTGCCGGGAGGCAGCCCCACGCGCGTGCCGCCGCCGTCGATCACGCCGAAGTCACTCGGCACCGTCGCACCCGGACGCATGAGGCAGCGGCGCAGCGCGCCGTTCGTCCGGTCGTAGTAGTACGCCTCGATCGTGCCATCCGGCAGCACGAGTGCGGCGACCTGCGGCTCGATGACCGTGAGCAGCTGGCCGTCCGGCCCGTCCACGTGCCCGTCGGCGGGCTGGTGCACCCAGCCCGTGGTCGGGGTGAACCGCGCATGGCGCAGGTTGTCGCGCAGCGACTGGTCGGTCGAGCCCGCGGTGCCCGTCTCGAGGTAGAACGCATGCAACTCGTCCACACCGCCCACGAAGCGGGTGACGATGGCGCTCGCGGCACCGCAGACGCGCGTGCCGTCACCATCGATCACCACCATGGACCCCGTCGGCGCGGCAAGTGACGACACCGGCAGGCTGCGGTGCAACAGTCGCCCGTCGCAGTAGAGCACGTGGATCAGCGGCCCGGCGCGACAGGCGGAGACCTGGAACGAGATGGGTGTCAGTGGCGCGCGCCGCCCGGCGCTGGCGTCGAGCGTCACGCTGGTGCTGTTGGGCGCGTTGCCGACGAGCGTCATCACCAGCCCCGTGTCCGACGACGTGAACACCGCCGCGCCGGTGCCCGGGAGCGGCACGCTCGTGACGCCCCACGGCGCGCTGCTGCCGGTCATCACCGGCGTGCCGATCACGCCCGCCTGCCAGAATGCGCGCCGGCTGCTGCGTGAGCCCACGTTCACCACCTCGGCCCCGCGGATGAGGGCCACGCGCACCATCAGTTCGCTGCCGTTCCCGAATGCCGCGAGTCCGGCAGAGTATCCGTGGGTGATGGCGAAGCGCTGCACGGCACGCATCACGATCCCGACCGCGTCCGGATTGGCCAGGTCGCCGGGGGTGAGGGTGGGCGCGCGACCGGTGTCGGAAGGGTGGCACGGGATCTGGTCCACCGGCACCAGCGCGACCCGTACATTTGGATTCGCGGTGCCCGCGATCGGGCGGCGCAGCTTGACGATCGCCATCTGCTTCCGCCGCAGCGGGCCCGGCCCCACGCTGATCAGGCAGGTCGGAAACGCACCCCAGTAGACGTCGGTCCACACCGCGCCCGGCGCGAGTTCCGGTGCATTGACATGCAGGCTGGCGGTGGGGTCGAGTGTGAGCCAGCCAGCGCGCGAGAAGAGGAGCGGCAGCGTGTCCGTCTCCACCGCCTGCAACTCGGCGGGCGAATTGCCGAATGGCACCAGCACCACCTCGGCCGCGGACCGGCGCAGCACCACGAGCTGGCGGATCTGCTCGCCCGTTGCCGACACCGAGTCGTCGAAGGTGGGATAGGCGGCGACCGGCGGATCGTTCGGCACGTCCGGGACGAGGGCCGCCAGGCTGCGGTCGTTCGCGTCGGCGAAGCGCGCCTTCTCCACCTCGTTGGCGTAGACGCGGGTGTGGACTTCCGCGCCGTTGCCGGCGCCACCGGTGTCGACGACGATGCGTCCGTCGGCGGTGAGGATGAGCTGCTCGTCGGCACGGTGGATCGCGCCGGGGAACTCGATGTACGGCCCCCAGAAGGAGCCGACCTTGAGCTCCATCTTGAAGGTCGCATCCGGGTGGGTGACGGGGCCTGCCGCACCGGCGGCGATCTCCCCCTGCGCGACGCCGAGTCCGTAGACCGTCTCGCCGCGGTTGAAGGTGCGCCAGAAGACGGCGGTGCTGCGCTGGTTCGTGATCCGCATCGGAGGAGCCCCGGGGGATGGGCGGTGCCAGCGTGAGGGGGAGGTGCATCGCCGGTACGTCCGAAGGACGTGGTCGGCATCTGGTATTTCTCACCGTCCGGCAGGCTCGACCGTCCGGTTCAAGCGGACGCGTTCAAGGCACGTTCAAGGGGACGGGGATCTTGAATTCAAGGGGACGGAGATCTTGAAACCCTCCCGGTTCAAGGGGACGGGGATCCCGAGTTCAAGGGGACGGGGATCCTGAAACCTCTCCGAATCCACGTCCCGTGTCGAACGAGTACCGGCGCTAGCGACGGCTACGGCTCCCACTTGTACACGTACATCATCGTGCACATCACGAAGCGTCCCCCGGCGTGCACCGTGATGAATGCGTGGTCGGCGCCGGAGCCGCGAGACACCTTCCATACCGCCGGTCGGTCTTCCAGGCTCATCGCTTCGCGAGTGGGCAGCCCACGCGACACATCCACCGTCATCCACACGGCGCCGGTCACCGTGAGTGCCAGATCGGTGCCCGGGGTCAGTGTGCCGCCCGGTGCGGTCCAGGACCCACGTTCCGACGTGGGCTCCGGTTGGCGGGGATACAACACCTCCGCCGCGTATGATCCGTCGCTGAACGAGTGACTGCGCACGCGTCCCGGATCGAGCACCGAGTCGACGCGTTCCGTCCTGATCCGCACCCACCGGCCACCGGTGGCTGGCGCGGGCGCCGGTGCGGCGATGGTCGGTGCGCGCACCGGCACCTCGGCCTCGTCCACCACCACCAGGCACCGACCCTCCGACGACTTGGCGCCGAGGCGGTCCACGGCCACCACCGTGAGTACCTCGCCGCGCGTGGCGGTGCGTCGCAGGGTCGCGCCGCTGCCGGGCAGGCGGGCACCGTCTGCGGCCCACTCATACGTGTAGAGGCGGGTTCGTCCCTTCTGTCGCGACGCATTGAACGCCCCGCCGACCGTGGCCGCCGTGACCGTGAAGACCTCGCCCGGCTTCACCACGACGCGATACGGCGAGACGCTCGTCGTGAAGTCCACACGCACGAGGATGCGGTCCAGCTCCGTCGTCCGCTGCGCGTGGGCGGCCGTCACCTCCGCCAGCGTCTTCCCGTCGGCGAACCGCATCGCGCCGAAGTGGTTCCCCGGCAGTTCGTACTCGCTCCGGTACCGCTCGAAGGCGCGCATCAGCTCACGCACACGCGTGGCCGCCTGCTCCCGCTCCCGCTCCGTGGTGGCGTTGCGCAGGATGTTCTCCTCGTGCGCGATGAAGTCCCGGTACGTGTCGAAGCCCACCCGCCACGCCTCGACCTCGCTGGGATGGCCTCCGCCGGCCAGGTTCTGCAGCCGCGACGCGCCCTGCGCGAAGTGCGACTGGCCGAGGTGCACCCGTTCGTGCAGGAGGGTCGCGGCCAGGTCCGCCAGGGCCCGGTGCCGCTGGGTGGCGTCGCGGGTCCGGGTCTGCTCGCCGAGTGCGGCGTTGACGAAGACGCGGTCCTGGCGGTCGATGCCGGTTTCCGACGACGGTGTGAAGTAGATCTTGCCCGCGCGGAACTGCCCGACGATCCAGGCGCTGTCACTCGTGCGACCGTAGCGTCCGAGCAGCGCGCCGACGGAGTCGATGGACTGCCGCTGTTCGAAGGTGGGTTCCTGGGCGCTGAGCAGCACCGGCAGTGCCAGCGCGATCAGCAGGTGTGTGCACCTGCCCGTGGTGAGTCGGGTCATGGTTCGGACCTCCACGTCACGCTGCATGGCTGCGTGACGCGAGCCTATCCGGGAGGAGACTCCATCTGCGTCGGTCTTTGCCGGACAGGCCGGCGTCGGCTCATCGCAGCCGGTGCGCGAGCAGCACGGCGAGGATGGCCGGCACGATCCAGATCGCCGCGTGGAAGAGCAGCGCGCCGTTGGTGTCGGCGCTGTTGAGGCGCGGGAGGGGTGCGAAGTAGCGCACGCGCAGCGTCGAGCCGGGCGCGACCTGCCGCGACGTGGAGCCCCGCCCGCGCCACTCCGCGCCCGCCGCGGTGAATCGCCACGTCGTGGCGAACACGCGGTTCCGGGCGCCCCGGCTGGCGACGACGTTCTCCACCACGGCGGTGGTGGGCGTGCCGGCGGCGAGGAGCAGCAGGGGCCGTGCACCGGCCAGGCAGGCGAGCAGCGCGAGGATCAGGACGATGCGCGACATCCGTCCATGTGGCCTGACGACTGCTGTCCGTGTCGTGGGCATGACCACCTCGGGTGGGCCCGGTCAGATCCGGTCCTCGGGATGGATTCTACACCGGATGGGTCAGAGGGGGAGGGCGCTGCGGATCACGGGGAGAGCCTTTCAAGGGGACGGAGATCTCGAGTTCAAGGGGACGGAGATCTTGAAACTCTCCCGGTTCAAGGGGACGGAGATCTCGAGTTCAAGGGGACGGGGATCTTGAACGCGTATTCATGGGGACGGGAATCGTGCACACACCGACCGGCGCCCCCGCCACGACGGCGGCGCCGGACTCCGGGCGAACCCCTACACCGCGCGCTGCCGCAGCCGCCGCCGTCCGCCCACCAGCGTCACCACCAGGCCGGCGCCGAGCAGGCCGACCGTCGCCGGCTCGGGCACGACGTCCGACACCGGGGTCACGAGCACCGAGATTCCGCCGGCGTTGTCGGGCAGGTAGTAGTCACGCAGCGTGAAATCGATGGTGGTGGTGGTCAGGAGCGTGAAGAAGTCGGTGAAGTCCTGCACCTCCGCCAGCGCCGCCACCTCCGCCTCGGACGAGCCGCGGCCCGCCTCGAAGTACTTGATGACGTTCCGCGTGTCGTCGTTCACGATCAGGAAGGCCCAGCCCCACCCGTTCGTGGTGGTGTTGTAGCTCCAGGCCCGGTGCAGCGCCCCCATCTGACCCCATGCGTTCGTGACGCGATAGGTGCCCGGCCCGAGGGTGAGTTGCTGCAGCGGCGATCCGAGCAGCGTGACGTGCTCGCCCGGTACCGGAGCGGGATTGCTGTTCCCCGCCGCGTTGGTGTAGCCGTACCGGCTGTCGATGTTCACGATCTGGGCCGGCGCCGTCGTGGCGAGCAGCAGGGTGGCGGTGGCGAGCAGGCTGAGACGGTGTCGCATGACGGACGCTCCGAGTCGGGGAGGCGACGCGCACTGCCGGATGCAGGGCGTCACCCCCTGTGACGGAGAAGTGCGGCGGAACCGGAAATCCCCTGGCGGGCGCTGCCGTGCGATTCGCGCATGGCGGCGATGTCCCGCCGGAAACCTGCGAGCCACGGCACTGCGCTGCCGCGCCGCCGCATGTCCGTACCGGTTGCCTCACGACGCCTGCACCGCGCCCGCCTCGCCGGTAGTATCAACGGCGAGCATCATCACCCGGTCGCGACCTCCGCGCCATCGCGCGCGACACGGAACCCTTCCTTCGCCGCACGATGCGCACGTCTGTCCAGCCGAATGCCCGCTGCCGTTGCTTCGCCGCCGTGGCCTCCGTCTCCCTCCTCGCCGCACCGGCCCTCGCGCAGGCGGTGGGCGGGACCGTCCCTGACACCTCGACCCGCGCGACCGCGGACTCGACCGCGCGTGCCCGCGTGCCACTGGCCCAGGTGACCGTGATCGGCACCGTGCCCGGGGCGTTGCGCGGCATTCCCGGTGCGGCTGTGACCGTGCCGCTGGGCCAGCTGCAGGTGCTGGCGCCACTCAGCATCAAGGAAGCGATGCGTACGGTGCCCGGCGTGCACGTCGTGGACGAGGATGCGTTCGGCCTCAACCTGAACATCGGTGTGCGCGGCCTGCCCCCGCGTCGCTCGTCGCGCGTCCTGCTGCTCGAGGACGGCATGCCGATCCACCTTGGTCCGTACGCCGACCCGAGCTCGCACTATCACCCGCCGGTCGATGCGCTCGAACGGGTGGAGGTCGTGAAGGGCTCGGCCCAGATCGCGTTCGGGCCACAGACCACCGGGGGCGTGATCAACTTCGTCCGGCGTGCCCCGCCGGTGCGTCCCGAGGTGCGCCTCGCACTGCAGGGTGGCGCGCGCGACCTCGCCATGGGTCGCCTCAGCGCCGGCGGCACCTGGAACGGCGTCGGCCTGCTCGTGAGCGCGGCACGACGCGAGGGCGATGGCACGCGCGTGGGCCAGCACCACCGCGTGCAGGAGCTGTCGCTGCGTGGCACGATGCCCGTCCCCGGATCGCAGCAGCTCTCGCTCAGCGGCGGGCTCTATCGCGAAGCGTCGCGCTACGGCGAGGCGGGGCTGTCGCAGGAGGAATTCGACGCCGATCCCTACCAGAATCCGCTGCCGAACGACGTCTTCGACCTCACGCGGCAGTCGCTGCAGCTGGTGCACGACGCGGCGTTGCCCGGTGCGGCGGCGCTGCGCACGCAGGTCTACGGCCAGCGCATCGTGCGCACGGCGTGGCGGCAGGGCAGCACCTCGGCCGACCGGTTCGGCACGGGGAGCTACGCCACCACCTTTCGCTGCCAGGCCGGCGCCACGTCGGTGGACCAGTGCGGCAACACGGGACGCCCGCGCGAGTACGCCTTCGCCGGTATCGAGCCACGACTCACCCTGCCGCACGCCGTCGGTGGGTTTCCGGCGACGCTGGAGACCGGCGTCCGGTGGCACGAGGAGCGGATCGAGCGCCGCGAGATCAACGGCACCACGGCGAACGCGCGCAGTGGGACACTCGTGCGTGACAACGGCATCGACCTCCGCGCGTTCTCCGCGTTTGCGCGCGAGCAGATCCGCGCCGGTCGGGTGACGCTGACGCCGGGTGTGCGGATCGAGCAGGTGCGCGCCGTGAACCGCAACGAGATCGCGGACACCCGCAACGCCGACCGCTACACCGAGGTCCTGCCGGGTGTGGGTGCCTCGTGGAGCAGCACACCCTCCGCCACCGACGCACCGCTGACGATCATGGCGGGCCTGCACCGCGGCTTCGCGCCGCCGCGGCCTGCGGACATCCTCAATCCCGTGCCGGGGCAGGGGATCGTGCAGGTGGATGCGGAGGTGTCATGGACATCGGAGTTCGGTGCACGCTGGCGCCCCACCGACGCCGTGCGGTTCGACGCCACGGCCTTCCGCCTCGACTACGACAACCAGATCATCACCGGCTCGCTGGTCGGTTCGGCACAGCGGTTCGTGAACGGCGGTCGCACGCTGCACCAGGGCCTCGAAGTGGGCACCTCGGTGCTGCTCGACCGGCTGTGGTCGCGTCGCCGTGGCGCGGGCACGGTCACGGCCGACGTGGCCTGGACCTGGCTGCCGACGGCGCGCTTCACCGACGATCGCACGAGCACGATCGATGCCACGCAGACGGTGCTCGGCCGTCGCCTGCCGTTCGCACCGAGGCACGTGGTCAACCTGGGAATCGGCGTCGAGTCCGGGTCGGGCGCCTCGGTGCGAATCAACGGTGACGTGGTCGCGTCGCAGTTCGCCGATGACCTGAACACGGTGCTGCCCTCGGCGCAGGGGCGGCGCGGCCGGCTGCCGGGATACGCCGTGTTCAATGCCAGCGCGCGCGTGCCCCTGCGCCCCATCGGGCGCGGCGCCGTCGCCAGCGTCTCGGTCAAGAACATCGCGAACCGCGTCTACATCACGGACCGCCAGGAGGGGATCATGACCGGGATGCCGCGACTGGTGAGCGCCGGGCTCGAGGTGGTGTACTGAGCGCCGGCGGCGGCTGGTGTGGTGTGGCCACCAGCCGTCGCGGGTACCTCAACCCAGGCTGCGCATGGCGTAGAAGCGCTCGTGCGAGCTCGTCCCGGGCCGCTTGATCATCTGCCGGTAAGGCCGGCGGATCCGGTTCGTGTCGAGGCCGCGCCAGAACGCGTGGTCATGGAACGTGCCGGCACTCCCGGTCCGCATGCACTCGGCACGCTCACCGCTCCAGTGCCAGGCGCCGAGCCGGAGCCCGGCCTGGTCCGTGAAGTGCTGGCCCACGAAGCTGGTGTGCGACCAGGTGGGGTGCGCATCCTGGTATCGCAGCTCGACGATGGCACCGCCATCCGAGTCCGCGCGGGCGGTCAGCGCCACCTCATCGAACTCCAGTCGCAGGGATGGCTCGAGCATCACCGGCGCCGCGATGTGCTCGAGATCGGCCGCGACGAACGCCTCGGAGTTCGACCAGACGCTGTGGATCAGGAACGAGAATTTCGCATTGGGCATGGGGAGTGAGAGGTCCGGCGCCACGTGGATCACCGTGAACAGCTCGTCCATCGGTGCCACGCCCGAGGGCCGCGAGTTGTCCGTCATGCGCACCAGCCCCACGCTCACCAGCCCCATGCCGGGCCGGACTTCGACCACGGCCAGCGCGGGTGGCGCCAGGCGCTCCAGTGCGTCGAGGTCGGCCTCGAACGTGAAGAAGCGCTGGTGCGTGATGCGCCAGTCCAGCACCAGCGCACCCCCGCCGAGGATCGTGTACGGTGCCGTCACTGCCGCATCTCCTGCCGGCCGAAGCCGAAGTGCTGCGCCGCAGCCGTCAGGTTCGCGGCGCACTGCCGGATCTGTGCGTCGGAGTGCTCGCTGGTGACGAAGAGTCGCACGCGGGCCTCTCCGATCGGCACCGCCGGGAACTCCATCACGCTGCCATCCTGTCCATGCCGCTGCAGCCAGTCGCCCAGCGGGATGCTGAGCCGTTCGTCGCCGTAGATCACGGGAACCACCCAGCTCTCGCTCGGGCCGAGGCTCACGTGCGGCGCCAGCAGTGTGCGGAGGAGGCGTGCGTTGTCCCGCACACGCTCGCGGCGCGCGCGTCCATCGGGTGTCATGGCCAGCGCCAGTCCCGCGGTCACACCGGCGGTCACCGCCGGGTCGAGCGCGCAGGAGAACATCCGGCAGCGTGCGTACCAGTCCACGTACCGACTCACGTCACGGTGTGCGACGAGGGCACCACCCACGCCGCCGAGTGCCTTGCTGAACGTCAGCACGAGGTAGTCCACGTCGGCCAGCACGCCCTGCTCCTCGGCCACGCCGCGGCCGTTCGGCCCTGCCACGAGGAACGAGTGGGCCTCGTCCACCAGCACCTGCGCGCCGTGCGCCTTCGCGATCGGGACGAGTTCCCCCAGCCGCCCGAAGTCGCCGTCGGCGCTGAAGACCCCCTCGGTGCAGACGAGGGTTCGCGTGGCCGCCGGCAGCCCCGCCAGCACCGCCCGCAGGCTGTCCGGGTCGTTGTGCTCGAAGTAGTGGATGTTGGCCCGCGAGAGCTGCGCGCCCTCGAGGATCGACATGTGGACGGACCGGTCGAGGACGATGTTGTGCCGCCGCTTCATCACTGCCGAGATGGTGCCCGAGTTCACGCCGTAGCCGGCGGAGAAGAGCGAGACGCCGCGATCGGGCAGCCCGATGAACTCGAGGAGCCGCGCCTCGAGCTCGCGATGCAGCTGCAGGGTGCCGGCCTGCACGGGTGAGCTGCATGCCCCGAGTCCGTACTGGTCCAGCGCGCGCTTCGCGGCGGCGATCACCTCGGGATGGTAGCCGTAGCCGAGGTAGTTGTACGAGCAGAAGTTCAGGAGCTGCATCCGCTCCCCGGTGGTGCGCTGGACCTGCACGCTCGGGTGCTGGGCGCCCAGGCGCGCCGTCTCGAAGGCGTAGCGGCCGTCCTGTTCGACGGCACGCACCCACGCGGCGAACCGTGTCGCCTCGGACAGTTCGCCGTCGATGCTGGACAGGAACATGTCGTACGAGTAGTCGAGATAGTCGTCGGTCATGGACCCGCCGGTGCGGTGGTGGCGTGGTGGCGCTCGAAGACGTGCGAGATGCCGTCCGAGAAGACGTTCCCGTGGTCCACCGTCACGGTCTCGCCGGTCACGGCGTCGAGCAGGCCGCTCGCCAGCGCGACCGCGGCCTGCGCGACTTCCTCCGGCGTCACGAACCACGCCGGCGGCACCAGGCTGGCGAGGAAGTCGTGGAAGCCTTCGCCGAAGGTGCTGTCGAATGAGGCGGTGCGGACGGCGCGGGATCGCAGGGTGTTGATCCGCACGCCGTCGTCGCGCAGCCGGTAGGCGAGGTAGCGCACGAGGGTCTCGCCGGCGGCCTTCCCCGCGGCGACGAAGTCGTAGCCCGGCGTGTAGCGATCAGGGCCGTCGCTGGACATGACGATCACATGCCGCGGGTACCGGCCCCACGCATCGTGCATCGCGCGGAGGTACCCGAAGGTCGGCCACGTGGTGGCGCGCATGCTCTTCAGGAAGCCGCGCTCGGTGTAGTCCTCGAGGCCGCCGACCACCAGCGCGTTGCTGGCATTGCTGATGAACACGTCGACGGCCAGCCCGCGTGCCTGCAGCGCGCCGACGAGGGCGCGCGTGTCCGGCTCGCTCGCCGCATCGGCCTGCTGGACCAGCGGCGGGAGCGCGCCGGCCGCAGCGAACTGTGCGCCGATGTCCGCCTCGTCGGCACTGCCCCACGCGTGGGTGAGCACGCACTGCGCACCCAGCCGGCCGAACGCCAGTGCTGCAGCCAGCCCGATGCCGCGCGTGCCGCCGGTGACCAGCACGGTCCGGCCCGCGAAGGGGCGGAACGGAGTCATCCCGCTGCCGCCTTCTGCTGTGCCGACTCGTGGAAGAGCGTGACCAGGCCCTGGATGTCGCGCAACCCGGACAGCTCGCTGCGCGGGACCTTGAGCCGGAGCTCGCGCATCGTGGCCGACACCACCTCCACGATGTCCAGGCTGTTGGCGCCGTAGTCCTTCATGGAGCGCGACGGGTCGATGGTCTCCGGGGAGAGCCCGTCGACGGCGTTGGCGAGGTGCTTGCGCACGACGGTGAGGATCTCGTGCTCGGTCATGACTGGTGCTCCTGGCTGAGGGTGTAGAGCCGGCTGAAGTTGTCGAACACGTGCGCGCCGCCGTCGGCGCGGATGACCTGCCCGCCCATGCCGTCGAGCCAGCCGGAGCAGAGCGCGAGCACCGCATCCGCCACCACCTCGGGCGTGCTGATGATGCCGGGTGCGCGTTCGGTCACGAACGGGATGAAGACCTCGGAGAAGCTCGAGCGCAGCGCCTCGGTGTCGACGAAGCGCGTGCGCACCACGTTCACGCGTGTGCCGCCATCGCGCAGGCGCTGGTGGAGGTACCGGGCCAGCGTCTCCAGCGCCGCCTTGGACACCGCGACGAGGTCGTACCGGAAGTGGAGGGTCTCGGCCCCCTCGGACGACATGCCGATCACGTAGCGCGGGGCATGCCCGAACTGGCGGCGCGCTGCCAGCGTGTGGCTCACCAGCGGCCACGCGCTGTACTCGATGCCGGTGAGCAACCCGCGCAGGGTGTACTCGTCCAGCCCGGCCACCACCGGTGCGAAGGCGACGTTCGACACGAAGGCGTGGAGCGTGGCATGTGTCCGGCCGATCGTCGCCATCACCTGTGCGGTGTCGTCGTCCACGCGGGCGTCGGCATCGAGGAGCACGGGCGCCGCGAGGCCGTCGGCGGCAAAACTCTCGTGCAGCGTGCGCTCGCTGACCGACCCCCACTTGGCGGTGATGAAGACGTCGGCGCCACAGCGGCTGAACGCCTTCGCGGTCGCGAGGCCGATGCCGCGCGTCCCACCGGTCACCAGCACCGCCCGCCCGCGATAGTCAGTCCACATGGTCACCCCGCATAGCCGGACTCGATCCGTGCACGGATCCCCGTGTCGGCGAACGTGACGCGGTGCATGAGGCTCTCGGCCAGGTGGCTCTCCTGGAACGCGATCCGGCGACGCAGCCCGATGGCGCGCTTGAGCAGCCGCAGGGCGTCCGGTGCATGCGCCGCGATCCGCCGTGCGACGTCCAGCGCGCGCGGCAGCACCTCGTGCGACGGCAGCACATGGTTGATGCCACCCGTGCCGCGCAGCGCGCTGCCACGCCGCAGCTCGCCGGTGTAGAGCAGCTCGTGCGCGAGCGCCGGCGAGAGCACGTGTTCCAGCAGGCGCGTGCTGCCCATCCCCGGCGTGAAGCCCATCGACAGGAAGGGCAGGCCGTAGCGCGCGTCTGCGGCCAGGCACACCACGTCCGCGCACAGGCCGAGCGCGAACCCGCCGCCGACACCATGTCCCTGCATCGCGGCGATCACGGGCACGGGAAAGGCAAGCACGTCCTCGGCCAGCCGGATGTCGCCCGGTTCGTGGCGCTGCGCCGCCAGCGCCAGGAGCAGGTCGCGCGGTGCACCGGAGCAGAAGCTGGCGCCGCGGCCCGTCAGCACCAGCGCGGCAAGGTCGTCGCGCCCGCCGAGGTCGCGCAGCGTGGCCGACAGCGCCTGCACCATCGGGACCGACAGCGCGTTCCCGGTGCCCGGGTCATCCAGCGTGAGTGTCGCGACGCCGTCCTCGATCGCGACCTGCAGCAGGGTCATGTCCATGGCGCCTCGCCATCGAGGTAGCGCTGCAGGCGGCGTTGCGTCGACGGCCGGGCCACCAGTGCGGCGGTGATGCTGCCGCCTTCGAGAATGGCCTCGCGAAGCGGGCGCGACGCCTGCCGGCGCCGCCAGGTGCGGAGCGGTGCCAGGCAGGTCGCATCACCACGGGCGACGCTGCGCACGAGTTGCCTGACGGCCTGCTCCAGCGCGTGCACCGGCACGATCCGGTCGATCAGCCCGATGCGGAGTGCCTCCGCCGCATCGATCGAATGGCCCTGCAATGCCAGCGCCTCCAGTGCGCGGCCTGCCACCCGGTCGCTCAGGACCGGCCAGATGGAGGCGGGGAAGAAGCCCCACAGCAGCTCCGGCAGGGCGAACGTCGCGCGTGGCGTGGCCAGCACCACATCACACGCGGCCGCGAAGCCCACACCACCGCCGATGGCGGCGCCATCCACCGCGGCCACCCGCGGGACCGGCAGTTCCGTCAGCAGCACGAGGAGGTCCGCGAAACGCTGCAGGGAGCGGCGCGCCGCGTCGGGATCCGCCGACGCTGCCGCCTGTTCGAGGGACAAGCCGCGGCAGAAGGTGGTGCCCGGGGCATGCCCGCTGAGGACGAGCACCCGGCCGTCCGGCTCGCCGAACGCCACCTCGAGCGCGCGCAGTGAGGTCGCGTCGAACTCGGCGGGCAGTGCGATCACCCTCGCGTGGCTCAGCTCCATGCGTACTCCCGCACGTAGTCCCGGATGCCGCGCAGGACCAGGCGTCCCGTGCCGGCGTAGTGTGTCTCGTACAGGCCTGGGAGCACCGCGCGGACCGGCACGTGCGCGGGCTTGTGCATCGCACCGTGGAGGGCGAGCTCGCAGGCCTCGTACTCGGCGATGGACAACGCTCGCCGTGCGTCGAGGGCGGCGTCGATGTGCAGCGCCTGCGCGACTCGCTGGCTCGAGGCGGTGGTGCGCATACCGTAGAACTCGGCGCACGAGCCGGAGCCGTACGCATAGACGCCAACGCGCGCGCCCGGCGCGGGCGGGTGTTCAGCCAGCAGCGCGGCGAGCGCGACGAAGGTGCTGGCCCCGTAGATGCCGCCAAGTCGCCGGGTGTAGCGCAACGAGGGTGCCGACTTGCGGGCCCAGTGCTCCCGCGCTGCAGTGCGTGACAGCCCCAGCGCCTGCTGCGCCAGGCGCATGTGTGCGCGCTCGGCCAGGCCACCGAACGGCACGTGGTAGATGTGTGCCGCGAAGTGCCGCTCGAAGTCGATCGGCGCGCCCCACTTCCGTTCGTAGTCCGCGTACGTCTCGGCCACGCCATCGAGGTAGGACGCCAGGCTGGTCTCGGCGTCGCCCGTCTCCACCCCCGGCGCCGGGCGGAAGATGTCTGCGGTCTCGTGGGCGAAGACACCGGAGGCTGCCCCCTCGAACTCCGCCAGCTGCACGTGCCGGCTGATCAGCACTGCGGCGGCGCCCGCACCCAGCACCGGCTCCTGCACGCCATGCAGCCCGAGGAGGGCGTGGTCGGCATTGATCACCAGCACGCGGGCGTCCGGGTCCGGGTCGCTCACGACCAGCCGCCGCGCGACCTGCACGGCGGCCGTGGCGCCGTAGCACGCGTGCTTGACCTCGAAGTTGCGGCAGTCGGAGGGAAGGTCGAGCAGCCGGTGCACCCAGGAGCTCACCGGCTTCTCCTGGTCGATGGCGCTTTCCGTCGCCACCATGAGCCACCGGATGTGCGGTCGGGTGACCGGCGTGACGAGCCGGCGTGCGGCGTTCACGGCCAGCGTCACCACGTCGTCGAACGGGCTGAGCACCGTGCGCTCACGGCAGTGCAGCCGCCGCACGAAGTTGTCGGCGTCCAGCCCGCGTGCGTCGCACAACTGGCCGATGTCCAGCGCCAGTGTACCGACGTCGACGCCGAGGCCCTCGATCCCCACCGGACCCGCGCTCAATGAAACCAATCGAGGCCTCCGGTGACGCCCAGCGCCTGGCCGTTCACGAAGGATCCCCCCTCACCGGCCAGGTAGAGCACCGCGGCGCCGACGTCGTCGGGTCGTCCGATGCGACCGACCGGGCAGTGCGCGGCGTAGAAGTCGCGCTTCTGCTGCGACAGCTCGGCCGCCGTCATGTCCGTCTCGAACAGCGAGAGGAGCAGGGCGTTGCTGGTGATGTTCTTGCGGCCATACTCCTTCGCCACCGCGGCCGACAGCCCCAGGAGGCCCGCCTTGCTGGCGCAGTAGGCGACGTCGCCAGCCATGCCATGCGCGGCGATCGACGAGATGTAGATGAACCGGCCGAAGCCACCTGAGAGGAACACCGGCAGGAAGGCGCGCGTGAGGTAGAAGGCACTGGTGAGGTTGGTGTCGATCACGTTCTGCCACTGCTCGTTCCCGAGCGAGAACGTCATGCCTGCACAGGTCACGGCGGCATTCGCGACGACCGCCTGCACGCCGCCGAACTCGTCGCTCACCGTCTCGGCCACCGCATCGACGGCGTCACTGCTGCGGACATCGAGCTGGTAGGCTTCGCAGCGCACGGCCGGATGTGCCACGCGGATCTCGTCGCGCAGGCGTGCTGCCGCGGCGCCGCGCGTGTGCCAGGTGAAGGCCACGTCATGTCCGTGCGCAGCGGCGTGCCGCACCAGCCCGGCGCCGATCCCACGCGATCCGCCCGTGATGAAGAGGACGCTCATGCGTCGTACCGCCGCCAGAGCGCGACGGAGTTGATGCCGCCGAAGCCGAACGAGTTCTTCAGGCAGAGCGGGGTGTCCACCGCCACGTTGCCGTCGCGACACACGTCGAGGTCCACCTCCGGATCGAGCGTGTCGATGTTGATGGACCGGTGCAGCCGCCGTGAGCGGAGTTGCAGGATGGCGGCGACCGTCTCGACGGTGGGCGCGGCCCAGCAGGTGTGGCCAAGCATCGACTTCGGGGCATTGATGTGGAGCGACCTGGCGTGTGCACCGAAGACGCGCTTGATCGAGCGCAATTCGGTGAGGTCGCCGAGTGGCGTGGACGTGGCGTGGGCATTGATGTAGCCGACCTCCGCCGGGTGCACGCCCGCCTGGTGCAACACGTCCCGCATCAGGCGCGCCTGCCCGTCCTCCGAGGGTTGCGGCAAGTGGTTGCCGTCGGCGTTCGCCCCCACTGCCAGCACCTCGGCGTAGATGCGTGCTCCCCGCGCGCGCGCTGCGTCGTGCTCCTCGAGCACGAGCGTCGCCCCGCCGTGGGACGGCACGAACCCTTCGCGGCGCGTGTCGTAGGGCCGGCTCGCGAGCGACGGTGTCTCGTTGAAGCTCTCGTGGGAGATCGCCCCCATCAGCGCCATGGCATGCACGTCGATCGGCGCGAACTCGAGGACGGCGCCGACGACGATCGCCGCCTGCATCCCATGGTGCCGGATCTCGTCGACGGCGCTGCGCAGCGCCACGTTGCCGCTGGCACAGGCGGCCCCCATGGTGTAGATCGGCCCGCCGACCTGCAGCACCTCCGACACCGATCCCGCGTGGTCGGTGTCGAGCGAGTACAGCGACGTCATGCCGTCGAGGAAGTCCGGCTCGTCCTCGAAGCGCAGCCGCGAGTCGTACTGGTACAGGCCGTTGATGTTGTGCCCCGCGACGATGGCGGCGACTCGCATCCGGTCGACGGGGGCATCGAACAGGCCGGCGTCGAGGTAGCCGTCGACGGCCAGCAGGCAGGAGAGGCCGGTGGACCACGGCACCCGTCCCACCAGCCGGCGGAGCCGGCGATGGACATCGTCGGGCACCTGGGTGCGCAGCGCCTCGACGCGGGCGGTGACGTCGTACGCCGACAGGTCACCGCCGACCTTCGAGTAGATCCGGTCAGTGGGGAAGGCACGCCACCGCGTGATCGCGGAGCGGCCGGCGTACAGCGCGTCGCTGAACCCCGCCAGGGTGTCGCCGAGCGGCGTGTTGACGCTCATGCCGGTGAGCACCACGCGCCTAGTCATCGGCGAGCACCTCGGACACGGCGCAGGCCGCGAGCGTGGACCCGAGCCAGGCCTGCGTCGCGGCGACCATGGTGTAGTCCCACTCGACGATCGATGCGAGCAGCGTGACGTGGTGGCCTGGCCGCAGCGGTGCGAGGAAGGCCGCGTCGTGGATCCGGATGGCGCGCACCCGCAGCGGGGGCAGCGCCGCAGGAACGTCGTGTGTGTGGCGGCCGCAGAAGTGGAGCAGGGTGAGCGCCAGCTGCCCCATCGCCTCCACCGTCAGCGCGCCGGGAAACACCGGATCACCGGGGAAGTGACCCGTGAACAGTGGCCAGGTGGGGTCCAGCGTCACCGACCCGCGCACTGCGCGCCGGCCGAGGTCGAGGCGATCGATCCCGTCGACGAAGAGGAACGGCGCGCGATGTGGCAGCAACTGCTCGATGGCCTGCCGGCCGTGGGCGACGGCGACGCCGGCGTCAGCCGTGAGCAGCGGGTCACGCCGCAGCGCGCGGTGCTGTGTCTCAGTGAGCATGGCGAAGTGCTCGCATGGTCGACTCGAAGTGCTCGGTCGGCGTGGTGTCATGGTCGGTGGCATGGCGCGCCACCGGCATCCAGGGCTTGCGGAGCAGGTTGTGCAGCACGCGTCCGGGCCCGACCTCCACGAAGCGGGCGTCGGGATGCATCGCGCGGAGACGCTCCATCGACTGCCGCCAGCACACGGCGTGCGTCACGTGCCGCGTGAGCCGGTCCACCAGGTCCGCCGGTGTTGGGGAGGGCAGGGGCACCGCGTCGACATTCGGCAGGTAGACGCCGGCACCGCTGCGCCACGGTGCCGCGCGCAGGTGCTGCTGCAGCACCGGCGCAACCGGGGCGAAGAGTTCGCAGTGCATCGGCAGGCGCGGCTCGACCAGCACGGCGTCGCCGCACAGATCGTCCCGCACGTGGGCCGCCGCCCACGCGATGGCCGCCGCATCGCCCGCCAGCACGTGCTGGGTCGGCGAGTTGTGGTTGCTGACGAACAGCCGGCCATGCTGGCGCGCGGCCGGCAGCAGTGCCGCCAGCTCCGCCTCGGTCACGGGGAACACCGTGAGCATCTGCCCGCGCGGGCCAGCGTCATAGGCGCGTCCGCGTGCACTGACGAGCCGCAGGGCGTCGGTCCACTGCAGCGCGCCGATGTGCACCAGGTGCGCGTATTCCCCCAGGCTCATGCCGCACGACACGTCGCCCGCGATGCCCCGCTGCTGCACGGCGCGCAGGTGCAACAGGGTGCAGAGGAACACCGACACCTGTGTCTGCCAGTTGCTGCGGGGGGCACCAGCCAGAGGCGATTCGACGCGCTGGCCGAGGACCTCCGCCGCGTCGCGCAGCAGTCGGGCTCCCCCGTCGGCGAGGTGCGTCGCCCGCTCCAGCATGCCTGGAACGAGCGAGCTCTGGCCCGGGAACATGAAGACGGTGACTGGCGGCACGGGGACGGTGTGGCGGTCGGTGACGGCGCGCCAGGCATGCGTCGCCCGGGGCTGTCGTCGTAAGCGCCGGGGGCCTGCGAATCCGGACACCGGCCGTGCCAGGCCCCGTCGCTGACCGGATTCCCCGCCCGGCAACGCTTCTGGTGTCATGACGACCGACACGCAGCCGCCCATCCGCCGGGAGGCCGTTACAGAGTTCGGCAGGCCGCCTCGGACGGCGCGGTGTCTCGATGAGGCCGCTCTCGGGGAGGCGCACGGCCTCCCCGTACGCACGCATCGTGTGCACCTGTATACTCGGGGGGCGCACGCCGATCGGCCGCCGCGCGACCCTTCTCCATGCCCGTCGATGCCAGAGCGAGATGGTCCGATCACCGATCTGCTGAGCCGGTGGCGTGCCGGCGACGCGACCGCGCTCGAACAGCTGCTCCCGATCGTGTACGACGACCTGCGGCGCGGAGCGGCGGGACAGCTCCGCGGCGAGGCGCCGGGCCACACCCTGACCCCGACGGACGTCGTGCACGAGGCCTATCTCCGCCTCGTCCGGGCCGAGGTCGAATGGCAGGATCGGGAGCACTTCTTCGCGATGGCGTCCACCGCCATGCGCCGGATCCTCGTCGAGCATGCGCGCCGGCGACTGTCGGCCAAGCGCGGCGGTGCGCAGGCGACCATCCCGATCGACAGCCTGCAACTTGCGGCGCCGACCACCGACGAACGATTGCTGGCGCTGGACGAGGCGCTGACCACGCTCGCGACGATCGAGCCGCGCCTCGCCCGCGTGATCGAATGCCGCTTCTTCCTCGGCATGACGGAAACCGAGGCGGCGGCGGCGCTCGGCGTCACGGACCGCACCGTCCGCCGCGACTGGATCAAGGCGCGCGGGTGGCTCAAGGTCACGCTCGATGGACCCTGACCGCGGACCGTGGGCGCGTGCCCATGCCATCGTCGACGCCGCGCTCGACCAGCCGGCGGACCGGCTCGACGCATTCCTGAGCGACGCCTGCGCCGGCGATGCCGCGCTCGAGTCACGTGTGCGGCAGTGGCTCTTCGGCATCCAGGCCGCTGCCGCCGATCCCCCGTCGGTGCTGGGCGGGTATCGCCACGCGCCGGCGGAGCCGGTGGGCAGCGCCCCCGACCGGATCGGGCACTACCGCATCGTGCGCATCCTGGGCACCGGGGGCATGGGCACCGTCTTCGAGGGCGAACGCGACGACGGCACCTTCCGGCACCGGGTCGCGATCAAGATGATGCGGCCGGCGATCGCGGGGAGCGGCGAGTTCGTCCAGCGGTTCAACGACGAGCGCCAGATCCTGGCGTCGCTGTCACATCCCAACATCGCCGGCCTGCTGGACGGCGACGTGACCGCCGACGGTGTGCCGTACTGCGTGCTGGAATACGTCGAGGGGCACACGCTGACGGGGTGGTGTGATGCGCGTGGCCTCGACCTGCGGGGGCGGATCGCGCTCGTCCGGCAGGTGTGCGGCGCGGTCGGTCACGCGCACACCCGGCTGGTCGTGCATCGCGACATCAAGCCGAGCAACGTGCTCGTCACGGACGACGGCGTCGTGAAGCTGCTCGACTTCGGCATCGCGCGGCTGATCGACGACTCCGGGGAGCATGCGGCCATCACGCGCCCCGATGGCTGGCCCGCCGCGATGACGCCCGAGTACGCCAGTCCCGAGCAGTTCCGTGGCGCCCCGCTCGGCGTGGCAACCGATGTGTACAGCCTCGGCGTGGTCCTCCACGAGCTCCTCACCGGGGCTCGCCCGTTCCCGGCGGCGCGCGGCTGGCTGGCGCTGCACGATGTCGTGACGCACCAGGAGGCTCCGCTCGTGTCGTCGGCACCGATCACGCCGGACGACGCGCGCCATCGCGGAGCCTCGGTCACCGCGTTGCGGGCGTTGCTGCGTGGTGATCTCGATTGCGTGGTGGCGCGTGCGCTCGCGCGCGACCCGGCGCGGCGCTATCGCTCCGTCGACGAACTCGACGCGGACCTCATGCGCTACCTCGCCGGAGAACCGGTGCAGGCGCGCAACGGCGGGCGCGGGTACCACATCCGGAAGTTCGTCTGGCGCAACCGGGTCGCCGTCGGCGCCGCGGTGATCGCGGCCGTGACGATCCTCACCGCCTCGCTCACGGCGGTGCTGCAGGCGCGCCGGCTGGCAGCGGTGTCGTCGCAGGCGATGCTGGAGCGGAACGCTGCCCTCGACCTGTCGCGCGTGATGCTCGGTTTCCTCGAGCTCTCGTGGCCCTGGGATTCCGGCGGGACGACGCGGGCATTACGGCCCCTCCTCGACAGTGCAGGGTCGCGGCTGCTCGATCCGGCTGGCCAGCTCGGATCCCGCTATCCCTACCTCCTGCAGTCACTTGCCAGCGGGTACCTCGGGCTGGGTGACTACCCGCGTGCGCTGGCCGTGGAACAACGCGTGCTGCAGCTCCTCGAGGCACGTGGCGCGCCGCGGGACACACTCGGCCTGGCACGCATGCGAGTGGCGGAATCGCTGCGGCAGTCCGGCCGGACCGACGAGGGACTCGCGCTCTCGGCGCAGGCGATCGCCGACCTCATGCCGACGCATCCTGTGCTGGTGACCCGACTCCGCATCGCGCGCGCGCGCGGGCTGCGACGTGTCGACCGCGCGCCTGAGGCCAGTGCGTCACTCGACACGGCCATGCGATCGCTCATGCGCGACTCGACCGGGACGCAGTTGACGCAGGCGAGCGTCTGGGAGGTGCGGGCCGAACTGGCGCTCGACGCCGGCGAGCTGGATCGCGCCGCCACCTGTTTCCGCCGCTCGCTCGACCTCCGGCTCACGGCGCGGGCGCCGGCGCTGGAGATCGGCAACGGCTACGGTGACCTCGGCAAGATAGCGCTGCGGCAGGGCGACATCCGCGGCGCGGACTCGCTCGTCACCACCGCCATCGAGCGGAAGAGCGCCGCAGTGGGACGGGCACATCCCGAGGTGGCCGATGAGGTGGCATCGCTGGCGCAGGTCCGGCTGCGACAGCGTCGCGGGGCGGAGGCGCTCCTCCTGCTCGAGGAGGCGCTCACCGTCTACCGTGGCGTTGGACGGCAGTCACGGATCGACGGGATCGTGCCCCTGCGCGACTCGCTCCGCAGCGCGCTCCGCGCGGGACGGTCGTAGGACGGGAAACCCGTGACCGGGCCGCCGATCGCCTGCCGGACGTGCAGGCACCGCGTCGCCGGGCGCGCGGCGCGGAAACCGACGCTGCGCCTCCTGCGCCAGTCGAACGCCGGTTGCGCTTCGTGACACAGCGCACGTATCGTGACTTGCATGCGTTCCCGGCGCCGATGGCCGGAGCGACCCTCCCCGGCCCCGTGAGTGACGCGATGGCAACGCGACGACACTTTGTGCAGAGTGCGGGCATCCTCACGGCCGGACTCCTGGCTGGGTGTGGGGTTGCGCGCAGGGGAGATGGACCGGACATGGCTGCAGCGTGGAGAATGCCCGACGAAGCTGAACGTCATTTGCGCACGTGGATGGCATTCGGTGCCAGCGAAGCCATCTGGGGGAGGGCGCTGCTCCCGGAGGTCCGGCGAAACCTCGCGACGCTGGCCACGACGATTGCCCGCCACGAGCCGGTGTCGATGCTCGTGCGCCCGAACGAGCGCGCGCTGGCGCGGTCACTGGTGGGGGCAGATGTGGAGCTGGTCGATGTGCCGCTGGACGACCTCTGGGTGCGGGACACCGGACCGACGTTCGTCCTGACCGGCGACGGGCAGAAGCAGGCGATCGACTTCAACTTCAATGGCTGGGGTAGGAAGCAGGCGCATGCCAGCGATGCGAAGGTCGCGTCCGTCGTGGCGCGCACGTCTCAGGTTCGCATCATCGGCACCGATCTCGTGCTGGAAGGCGGATGCTTCGAGGTGGACGGCGACGGGACGGCCATCATCACGGAGAGCTGCGTCCTGAACGCCAACCGGAATCCCGGCGTCTCGAAGGCCCTGTTCGAGGATCAGCTGATGCCGTTGCTCGGGCTCCGGAAGATCATCTGGCTGCCGGGCATTCGCGGCAAGGACATCACCGACGGCCACACGGATTTCTACGCCCGCTTCGCCCGGCCTGGTGTCGTGCTCGCAGGCCATGATCCGGATCCGGCGTCGTACGACCATGCGGTCACGGAGCGGCACCTCGAGATGCTGGGATCCGCCACGGACGCACGTGGCCGCAGCCTGGAGGTCATCGTCCTCGACGGGCCGACGACGACCCGGGAGGCCTACCTGACCGATGACTTCGCAGCCGGCTACATCGGATACTACGTCTGCAACGGCGCGGTCATCATGCAGGAGTTCGGCGACGCACGGGCAGACCTCGCCGCGAAGCGTGCCGTGCAGCGCGCATTTCCCGATCGGGTGATCGAACAGATCGCCATCGACGGCATTGCGGCAGGCGGCGGAAGCATTCACTGTGCCACGCAGCAGGAACCGGCGGTGTGATGCGCGCGCGTCTGGCGTCACCGCCTGCGCTGACGTGAATCCGCAGGGACTCGGCCGACACCGTGCGCCCATCCGCCACGCCATCCCATCCGCACATGCCACACACCGCAGGCGCCAGCGTCCCCCGCCGCATCCTCATCGCCGGCGGCGGCTTCAACCGCACCTGGATCCGCCACATGGCGCAGCTCACCGGCAAGCCGCGCCCGCGCATCCTCTACCTCCCTACCGCCGCCGGCGACCACCCCGACGCCATCATCGGCTTCTACGCCGCCTGCGCCACCCTCGACGTCGAGCCGCTCGTCCAGCGCGTCTTCATCGAGAGCCTCTCCCAGGTCCTCGGCTGGGACGAGGTGCTGCTCTCTGCCGACGCCATCGTCTGCAGTGGCGGCAACACCCTCAACCAGCAGGCCATCTGGAAGGCGCAGGGCATCGACACCGTCCTCCGCACGGCCTGGGAACGCGGCATCATCCTCGGCGGATCCAGCGCAGGGTCACTCTGCTGGTTCGAGGAGGGCACCACCGACTCGCGCCCCAGGGCGCTGAGCATCGTGCGCTGCCTGGGCTTCCTGCGCGGCAGCCACTCGCCTCACTATGACGGCGAGCCGGGGCGACGCCCGCTCTATCACCAGCTGATCGGCAGCGGCGAGATGCAGCCGGGGTACGCCTGCGACAACGACGCCGGTCTCTACTTCGAGGACAACACGGTGAAGCGCGTCCTCTCCGCGCGCGACGGAGCGAAGGTCTATCATGTGAGCGTGGTGGACGGCACCGTGACCGAGCGCGTCATGGAGCCCGAACGCCTGACCTGATCGCGCCGGACGGCTGCGCGGTCCGTCATCGCGCGACGGCGCGGCCGCCCGGCGGCGGCGGCGCCGTTCCGCCCTTTCGCCCGGGCGCACCCCACCTCAGTTTCCGCCCATGCAGCCGTCCATCTCACCAGCCGAGCTGCCGGACTTCACCGCCGGCCACCTCGCGCTCACGCCGATCGAGCGTGCGGAGACCATCCCCAGCTCATGGTACGTGGACCCGCGGTTCCACGCGGTGGATCGCGACGCCATCTTCGCGCGCACCTGGCAGGGCGTCGGGCACCTCGGCCAGGTGCGCAACCCGGGTGACTACTTCCTCGCCTCGGTCGCGGACAATTCCATCATCGTGCTGCGCGACCGGGACGGCGCGCTGCGCGCGTTCTACAACGTGTGCCGCCACCGGGGCGGCCCGCTCGCCATCGAGCGCGAGGGGTGCGTCAAGGCCCTCACCTGCAAGTACCACGGCTGGACCTTCATGCTCGACGGCTCGCTGCGCGGCGTGCCGCAGTGGGATCGCGTCGAGCTGTTCGACAAGGGTGACTTCGGGCTGCTGCCGGTGACGGTCGACACGTGGGAGGACTTCGTGTTCGTGCACCTCGACCCCCACCCGGCGCAGCCGCTCGCGACGGTCATGGGTGGTATCCGCGAGCGCATCGCCCCCATCGACCTCACCACCAAGACGTTCGTGCGGCGTGTGGACTACGACGTGCAGGCGAACTGGAAGGTCTACATCGACAACTACCTCGAGGGCTACCACATCCCGCATGTGCACCCCGAGCTGATGACCCTCCTCGACTTCCAGGCCTACGAGACGGAGCTGCACCCGCACTACAGCCTGCAGCACAGCGACCTGGCGGCCGGCGAGAGTGTCTATGCCGCCGACGGCGGCAAGGCGTGGTACTACTGGGTGTTCCCGAACTTCATGCTGAACATCGCGCCCAACCGCGTGCAGGCCAACCTCGTCACGCCACTGGGGCACGACCGCTGCCGCGTCACCTTCTGGTACTACTACGACGACGCCGACAACCCGGCGCAGGTCGCGAAGCTGGCCGAGGACGTGCGCTTCTCCGACGAGGTGCAGGAGGAGGACCGCGAGATCTGCGTGCTGGTGCAGCAGGGGCTCTCGTCGCGCGCCTACGACACGGGCCGCTTCTCGGTGCAGATGGAGACGGGGGTGCACCAGTTCCAGGGGTTCATCAAGGCCGCGTACCGGGAGTGGGCGCAGGCGCAGTCGTGAGCGCCGGCCCCGACGAGCACGGTGACGGGCTGCGTGCCGAGCTCACGCTGCTCGACGCCACCATGATCAACGTCGGCACGATGGTCGGCTCGGCCATCTTCATCGTGCCGGCAGCCATCGCGGCCCACTTCAGCGGCGTCTTCCCCACCATCCTCGTCTGGGTGTGCGGCGCGCTGGTCTCGCTCTGCGGCGCGCTCTGCGTGGCCGAGCTGGGCGCGATGATGCCGGCGGCCGGCGGGCAGTACGTGTACCTCAGCCGCGCCTACGGCCGCGTGTGGGGCTTCCTGTACGGCTGGAGCGCCTCGGTCATCATCAACCCGCTCTCCATCGCGGCCATCGCCGTGGGCTTCGCGACCTACCTCGCGTACTTCATCCCGATCGGCCCGGCGGGGATCAAGGCTGCGGCCTGCCTCTCGATCGCGGCGCTCACACTGCTCAACTGCTTCGGCCTGCGGCTCGGTGCCATCACGCAGAACGTGCTCACGGTGGCCAAGATCGCGGCGGTGGTGGCAGTCATCGCGCTGTGCGTCACGCTGCCCGGGGGCTCCCTCGCACGGCTCACGCCATTCTGGCCGCACGAGTCGTGGTCGGCGCTCGTGGCACCGTTCGGCGTGGCGATGGTCGCGGTGTTGTGGGCGTTCGAGGGCTGGATCGAGGTGACCTACGTCGGCAGCGAGATCCGCAACCCGCAGCGCGACATGCCGCTCTCGATCATCATCTCGACCGTCCTGGTCGGCCTGCTCTACATCGCGCTGGCACTGGCACTCACCTGGGTGCTCGGCCAGCGTGCCGTTGCCGCATCACCGCGGGTGGCGGCCGACGCGATGACGGCCGTCCTCGGCACCGCCGGTGCCACCGTGATCGCGGCCACCGTGCTGGTGGCGACGCTCGGCTCCAACAACGGCATCGTGTTCACCGCCGCGCGGGTGCCGTACGCCATGGCACGGCAGGGCGAGTTCTGGCGCTGGGCGGGACAGGTGAGTGAGCGCCACGCCGTGCCCACGCCGGCGCTGCTGGCGCAGGGAGCGTGGTCGATCCTGCTGGCGCTCAGCGGGCGCTACGACCAGCTCTTCACCTGCATCGTGTTCGTCGCGTTCCTGTTCTACGGCATGTCCTGCGGGGCCGTGCTGCTCCTGCGGCGCCGCGAACCGGCCGCCGGCCGGCCGTACCGCACCTGGGGCTACCCCGTCACCCCGCTGGTCTTCATCGCGTTCGCGCTCTTCCTGGTGGTGAACACCGTGCGCGAGACCCCGGTGGAATCGGCCGTGGGGGTGGGCCTCCTGGTGATAGGGCTCGTCTGCTACCGCACCCTGGGCTGGCATCGCGTGAGACCCGTGCCCCACGCATAGTTTTCCCGCCACGCGCCGGCCATCCGGCTGGCCGCGGACACCCCGCGACACCCACAGGGAGCTGCAACATGAACATCACGGACATCCTCAAGCAGGTCGGTGGCCTCCAGTCGATGGCGAAGGAACTCGGGCTCAGTGAAAGCCAGGTGGCGGCCGGCGCCTCCGCGCTGGCACCGGCGGTGCTGGGCGGGTTTCAGAAGCAGGCGCAGTCCGGCGGGGTCGAGGGCCTCGGCGGCCTCCTCTCGCAGCTCGGTGGCGGCGCCCTGCTCGACAACGTCGTCTCCGCGCAGCCCACCGACACGAGCCTCGGCAACAACGTGCTGGGCCAGATCTTCGGCTCGAAGGACGTGAGCCGCACGGTGGCGCAGTCGGCCGCGGCGACGAGCGGGCTCGATGCCGGTGTGCTGAAGAAGATGCTGCCGATGCTCGCCATGGTTGTCGCCGGCTACATGGCCAAGGGGGGCGGTGCGGCACCGGCGGCGCAGCAGGCCTCCAGCGGCGGTGGGCTGGGCGGGCTGCTCGGCGGACTGCTCGGCGGCATGGGTGGCGGCGGTGGCCAGCGCGCCGGTGGCCTCGCCGGCATGATCGATTCCAACGGCGACGGCAATGCGCTCGATGACATCATGCGCATGGCCGGCAAGATGATCCGGTAACGCTCGTCATGCCGTTCGGCACCGGTCTGCGGCGGGTGGTGAGAGTGGCGGCGAGTCGTGCGCTGCTCGCCGCGACGGTGGTGGCATTCGTTCGGGACGCCGGTGCGCAACCTGCGCACCGGCGTCCCGTTCGCGTGTCGCTCCAGGGTGCCGCCCTCCTCGGCCAGCCCGACCCGATGAGCATCGGGGCCTTCTACTACCCGGAACAGTGGCCGCGCTCGCAGTGGAAGCGTGACATGGAGGGCCAGGCCCGCCTGGGGTTCGACTTCACCCACATGGCGGAGTTCAGCTGGACGTACCTCGAGCCGCGCGAGGGCACCTTCGACTTCACCTGGCTCGACGAGGCGATCGACCTCGCGGCAAAGGCCGGACTGAAGGTCATCCTCGGCACGCCATCTGCGGCGCCCCCGAGCTGGATGGGCGAGCGGTACCCGCAGGTCTATCGCGTGGACGAACGGGGACGGCGCCACGAACACGGCATCCGCGCGGAGGTGTCGCTCGCCGACCCGACCTATCGCCGTTTCGTGGATCGCATCGTCACGCGCATGGCGCAGCGCTACGGCAACGATCCGCGCGTCTGGGGCTGGCAGGTGGACAACGAACCCGGCACCTTCGCCGACTTCAGCCCGGCCGCGCGCATCGCGTTCCAGCGCTGGCTGCGCGCCAGGTACGGCACCATCGCGGCCATGAACGCCGCCTGGGGTGGCAGCTTCTGGAGCTCACGCTACGGCCGCTTCGGCGAGGTGCGCCTGCCGAACACCGTGCTCGCCGCCGAGGATCGCCTCAGCCCGCACGCGGTGCTCGACCTCGCGCGCTTCGATGCCGACGTCACCGCACGGTTTCTCGATGGGCAGGCCGGCATCATCCGGCGATACGCGCGCCATGGCCAGTGGGTGACCACGAACTACACCAACATCACCACCGGCACCGACCCGCGCCGCAGCCGCGCGATGGACTTCACCACCTTCACGCTCTACCCGGTGGCCGGGAACAACATCCTCGGTGGCGAGAGCTACGCCATCGGCGATCCCACGCGATTGATGGAGGCGGCGGCGTACTATCGCCCGATCACGGGCACCTTCGGCATCATGGAAATGCAGCCGGGGCAGGTGAACTGGGGCAGCGTGAATCCGCAGCCTGCACGCGGTGCCGTCGGCATGTGGATGTGGCACGCGTTCGCGAGCGGCGCGTCTCTGCTAGGCACCTACCGCTATCGTCACCCGCTGCGCGGCAGCGAGATGTACCATGAGGGCATCACCGGCACGGATGGTGTGACGCTTTCGCGCACCGGCCGCGAGTTCGTGGCGACGATGCGCGCGATCGACTCACTGACGCCGCTGCTCGACACTGCCGCACGCATGCCGGCGTCGCTGGCCGCGCGGCGCACGGCCATCCTCTGGAGCCACGACAACTTCTGGGACCTGGAGATCCAGCCGCAGACCACGGAATGGAGGACGTGGGCGCACCGCAACACCGTCACCGCCGCGGTGAAGTCCACGGGCGCGCCGATGGACTTCATCGCCGAGGACGCGGACTTCGGTGGGTACCCGTTCCTGGTGGCGCCGGCGTACCAGCTCGTGAGTGACGCGCTGGTGGCGAAATGGACGCAATACGTGGAGCGTGGCGGCCACCTCGTGCTCACGGCGCGCACCGGCCAGAAGGACGAGCGCGGGCACTTCCCCGAGGGACGCTGGGCCGCGCGGCTTTCCAGCCTCACGGGCGTGGACCTCGAGGCGTTCGACATGCTGCCGCCTGGTGCCACCGCGCAGGTGACGGTGCAGGGTGTGCGGCATGTGTGGCACCGCTGGGGCGACATCCTCGCGCCGCGCGCCGGCACGGAGACGCTCGCGACGTACGTCGACCGGTGGTACGACGGAAAGGCGGCGGTCACGACGCACCGCGTCGGTCGGGGCTCGGTCACCGTGATCGGCGTGTCGACCGACGATGGCGCACTCGAGCGCGCCGTGATCCGCGACGCTTATCGCCGCGCCGGCGTGACGATCGATGACCTCCCGCCGGGTGTGTTCATCGAGTGGCGGAGCGGTGTCTTCGTCGCAGTGAACTACGGTACGGCGCCGTTCGCGCCGGTGCTGCCGGCTGGCGCCGCCGTGCTGCGCGGCGTGACGCCGATGCCACCGGCGGGGGTGCTGGTGTGGAAGGTCCGCTGACGCGCGCCACACTGTGACCATCGCGGGTGCGGCGCAGTACACCGGACGTCCGCTTCTCCATGGTGCATACCCGATGCGTAACTCGAGATGGCGTGTGTGTGTCGCCGCCGTTGTGGTCGCGTGCGCCGGGCCGACCGGTCCGGACGCGGGACTGCCCTACGTGTATGCGCTGGCCAGCTGCGGTCCGGCTGACGGGCCGGCGGTGACGCTCACGTTCAGCGGCACCCCGTACTCCGGCGAGCGTGTGAGCCCGCCGTACGTGCTGATGACCGTGTACCGCCCCCCGACGGACCTCGCCGGCCGCACCTACACGTTCGATCGCACGGGCGACACCGCGTCGGGCGTGATGATCGATGCGAGTGGCGCCTACGTGGGTGCCGTGACGGGCACGCTGCAGGTCGACCGCGTCACGGGCGACAACAGCGTGGTGGCGTATGTGAACGCGCAGCTGCCCGACGGGTCGCGGCTCCGGCGCGCGTTCGTGGCACCGTGGCGCATTGCACTGGTGGCCTGCGGCTGACCGGAGCGGCGGAACGGGACGGGATGTGGAACGGGGCAGCCGGCGCGAATGCCGGCTGCCCCGTTCCGTATCCATCCGCCGGCAACTACACCACGGCCGCCATCAGGTCCTGCACGGCCTTGCGCAGCATCTTCGCCTTCTCCGGATCACACGAGCCGCGCGTCTCGGCCTCGAGCGAACCCGCCAGCGCGCGCAGTGCCGCCTGGCGTGCATCACCTGCGGCGCGTTCGGCCGACTGCAGGCCGGCACGGATCTCCGAGATGCGCGACGACGCCAGGCAACCCTTCCGCTCGAGCTGGTCGGTGAAGGCCCGCGCCAGCGCGTAGCTGGGCGGCCATTCCAGCTTCGGCTGGCCCTGCGCGTTCAGGTAGTCGAAGTGCACCGTCTTCGCCGCGTCGATCTCGTTCTGGCTCACGAACCGGCTCGGCGTCATCTCGGTCAGGTCCAGGCCGCGTGCGATCTCGGAGCTGATCATCTGGCCGTTGTACCAGTACACCGACCACGAGCCACCCGTCACGATGCGGGTGGAGTCCACCGGGCCGCGGTCGAACGACGCGATCTCGAACGGGTGCGCGGGGTCGGTGAAGTCGAACATCGAGATGCCGCCCTGGTACCACGACTGGATCATCACGTCGCGGCCCGGGATCGGCACCAGCGAGCCGTTGTGCGCCACACAGTTCTCGGCCGACGTCTGCACGGTCGGGATCTTGTAGTAGCCCTGGAACACCAGCTTCCGGTTCACGATCCGGAAGATCGCATTGGAGCCCCATTCCGGCTTGTCACCGGCGCGGCACTTCGGTGCGGTGCCACCGCCCCACTCGTCCGAGAACAGCAGCTTGGTGCCGTCGTTGTTGAAGGTCGCCGAGTGCCAGTAGGCAAAGTTCGAGTCGGCGGCCGCGTCGAGGCGCGTCGGGTTGGTCGGGTCGCTGATGTCCAGCAGGATGCCGTGGCCCTCGCAGGCGCCGCCGGCCAGGCCCAGCGCCGGGTACACGGTGATGTCGTGGCACTGCGAGCGCTCGGAGACCGGGGCCCCCGGGGCGGCGGCGGTGCCGAAGAGGGTGTTGATCACGCCCTGGATCGAGCCGCGCAGCGCGGTCGAGTCGGCGGCGGTCGGTGCCCCGCTGCCGCCACGCGACTTCACCATGCTGTCCAGCACCTGGCGGACGAGCTGCGGCGGCACGACGAGGTCGAGTCCCGACTGAGGGTTCTTCGCGATGTAGGCGCCCTGGGCGCGCGCCGCGGTGATCTGCCGCGACGAGGCCTCACGGTCGGCGTCCGACGGGCCGTGGCCCGGCGTGTTGGTCAGGCCGGCGAAGATGTTCGCGCGGCTCACGACGGCGGCCTTGGTCGGGTCGGCCAGCGGGACCTTGATGATCTCGATGCGCAGGCGCGCCGAGCTCGCGTCAGCGCTGGTGGTGTTCGTGCAGCCGGCCAGCTCGTTCGGCGAGCGGATGCCGGCCGAGCCCGAGACGTAGATGTAGACGTTCTGCTTGTCCTTCGGGTCCTCGAGCACCGTGTGCGTGTGCGAGCCGCGGCAGGTCTGCACGTTGGCGATCAGCTTCGGCGCCTTGATGTCCGTGATGTCGAAGATGCGCACGCCGCGCATGCGCAGCGCGCTCACCGTGTCCTGCACGCCGCCGCCGAGGCAGTCGGTGCGGCCGTTGTTGGCCTCGACCGACATGAAGAGCAGGTTCCGGTACACCGACACGTCGTTCTGCGAGGCCGGGCACGGGTACGCGGTGGCGAGCACCGGCTTCGCCGGGTCGCTCATGTCCCAGATCACCAGGCCATTGAAGTTGCCCTGGATCGCATACTTGCCGGTGAACGTGATGTCGGAGTTCCAGCCGGTGCCCATCGCGGCGGGCGTCGCCGCGGTGCCGGTCACCTTCATGTTCGACACGGCCACCTGGGCATCACGCAATCCGCCACGCAGGCCGACGCGGCCATCGCGCAGCCACTCGGCGGGCACGGCACCCGAGGCCGACGCCGTCGACGCCGTCGGCGCCGGGGACGCCGCCGGTGAGGGCGTGTTGGCCGCGCAGGCCGCGAGGCCGGCGGCAGCGGTCAGCATGGCGAGGGGGCCTGCCTGCGTGCGGGCGCGGAGCAGGAGGGAACTGGACAGGGACATCGAAAGGCCTCGGGGTTGAGGAACGGGGAACGGCCGGTGGTGCGACGGGATCAGCGCGGCGGCGCGAAGCCCATCTCGAGCAACATCGAGAGCATGCGCTGGATCTCGGTGGACTGATCCACCTCGACGTCCGACGCGAACTTGAAGACGGTCTCGTCCTGCCCCGCGCCCTGGTTGGCGAAGAGCGTGCGCACCATCGTCACCGCGCCACGGTGGTGCTGCATCATGTACACGAGGAACAGCCGGTCGAACTCCGGGCCACGTGCGGCATCGAGTTCCGTGAGCTGCGCATCGGTGAGCATGCCCGGCATGTTCATCGCGTGCGCCATGCCACCCATGTTGTGGCCGCCGTGGTCCATGCCGGCCATTGCGCCGGCGGGCGCGGCCTTCGGCGCCATCGTGACGGTGCCGTTGGTGTCCACCTGCATCGCGTCCTGGTTGCGGTCACGCAGCCAGGTCTGCATCAGCGCGATGTCATCGGTTTGCGCATTGATGATGCGGGCCGTGAGCCGCAGCACCCCCGGCGACGCGCCGTGCGTGGGGGCCCATCGCGACATGTAGATGGCCTGGGCATGATGGTGGATCATGCCGCTCATGAAGTCGATGTCGGCCTGCGTGTACGGCAGGCGGGCCGAATCGGCGCGGGCGCGGGCCATGGCGCCGGCGGCACCGGGCACGAAGCTGTCGGCCGGGGCGGCGCGCTGGCCGGCGCAGGCCGCGATCAGCAGCGCGGTGCCAGCCACGAACAGGGCGGGGCGGAGGTGGATCATCCGTGCACGGTCGGCGAAGGGAGGGGGCGTCAGCAGGGAAGGCCGACACCGCACCGCGGTAAGATACGGCCGGGCAGGCGTACGGGAGTGGACTGCTCGGCGTTGCGGTCGAGGTGGTTAACACGCCGGCAGGATGCACGTCTCATGGCGTGATACCCGCCGCGCGATGGTCGCCTCGCCCGGCTTTCCGGAGATGCCCATGCCCACGATCAAGACCCTGCGCCTGCTGGCACTTGCCGGCGCCCTCACGCTCTCGGCCTGTGCCTCGGCCGGTCGCCCAGGTCCCGGCGCCGTCTACGTCCGCTACGGGCCGCCGCCACGTGTGGTCGAGGTCGTTGGTCTGCGACCCGGGCCCGGCGCCGTGTGGGTGCCCGGCCATCACGCCTGGCGCGGCAACGGCTACGTCTGGATCGGCGGTCGCTACGAGTACCCGGCGCGCGGATTCCGGCGCTGGGAGGCCGGCCGCTGGCGCCACTCCAGGTCGGGGTGGTACTGGAGTGACGGGCGGTGGCGCTGAGCGGGTGACCGCGCGACGTGCGGCGTACCCGATCAGCCCAGCAGGTCGCGCATCGTCACACTGAACCCCGGCAGCACGTCGTCGCCGGACAACAGGTCGTCCACGGTCCGTCTTGCGGCACTCCCGTCGGCGCGATGGACGTGCGCGGCCCGCCGGATCGGATCGATGATCCAGACCAGGCGCGTGCCGGCGGCGATCCAGTCGCGCACCCGACGCCGCACCTCACCGGCGCGGTCGTCAGGCGACAGGATCTCCACGGCGAGGTCCGGTGCGAGCTCCGGAAACCCGTGCCGCATCGCAGCCGTCGGAACGCGCGCCGCGCTCACGTAGGCCACGTCGGGTGCGCGCACCGTGTCGGGGGCGCGGAAGAGCGTGAACCCGGTTTCGGCCGCCAGCACGTGGCCGAGTTGCTGCCGCTGTACGAACGTCGCAATCGCCACCAGCACCCGCGATGCGACGTACCCGTGCTCGTACCCCGCCAGCTCCCGCGCGATCAACCGCCCGCCCACCAGCTCCGCCCGCGCGTGCGGCGCGGACCGGGCCAGGAGGCCCTCTGCCGTCATCAGCCGGTGGGTGGCCATGATCTCGGAGATCCGGCGTGGGGTGCGCGGGGTGCGTGACGGCATGCACCAGCGTACGCAGCTGCGTCACGGCCGCGTCATCGGTGCGGCGGGCGATCCCGACCGGCTCATGTGGGCGTGTCACCGTCTTCACGCTTGCGCGAACCTTCCAGCGTTCAATGGGACCGCGTTCAAGGGGACGGAGATCTTGAAATAGCGTTCAAGGGGACGGAGATCTTGAATTCAAGATCTCCGTCCCCTCGAACCAGGATCCGTTCAAGATCCCCGTCCCCTTGAATCCAAGATCCCCGTCCCCTTGAACCATGATCCGTTCAAGATCCCCGTCCCCTTGAACTCGAGATCCCCGTCCCCTCGAACCCGTCCCCCAGCCCCCTCGATCCGACACTCACCCGGAGCCCCCGCCGCCCAGTCCCATTCCGCGCTATCCTTCCCCCCATGCCGACCATCATCACCGAAGC
Source organism: Gemmatimonadaceae bacterium (assembly GCA_020851035.1). Classification (NCBI taxonomy): domain Bacteria; kingdom Pseudomonadati; phylum Gemmatimonadota; class Gemmatimonadia; order Gemmatimonadales; family Gemmatimonadaceae; species Gemmatimonadaceae bacterium. Next base: position 41,306 of record JADZDM010000033.1, read on the forward strand.
CGACTTCATCCAGTCGGTCGCCGACGCGCTCCAGCACATCTCGTACTTCCACCCGCTGGACTACATCCACGCCCTCGCCGACGCCTACGAGAAGGAACAGGGTCCTGCGGCGAAGGACGCCATCGCGCAGATCCTCACCAACTCCCGCATGTGCGCCGAGGGCCACCGGCCGATCTGCCAGGACACGGGGATCGTGGTGGTGTTCGTGAAGGTGGGGATGAACGTCCGCTTCGACACCACCCAGTCGCTGCAGGAACTGGTCAACGAGGGTGTCCGCCGCGCCTACCTGCTGCCCGAGAACGTGCTCCGCGCCTCGATCGTCGCTGACCCGGCCTTCGCGCGCAAGAACACCCGCGACAACACGCCGGCAGTGGTGCACGTGGAACTCGTGCCCGGTGACACGGTCGAGGTGAAGCTCGCGGCCAAGGGCGGCGGCTCCGAGAACAAGTCGAAGTTCGCCATGCTCAACCCCAGCGACTCGATCGTGGACTGGGTGATGAAGACGGTGCCCACCATGGGGGCCGGCTGGTGCCCGCCGGGCATGCTCGGCATCGGCATCGGCGGCACTGCCGACAAGGCGATGCTGATGGCGAAGGAATCGCTGATGGAGCACATCGACATGGCCCAGCTCAAGGCGCGCGGGCCACAGAACAGGATCGAGGAACTCCGCATCGAGCTCTGCGACCGGATCAACGCCCTCGGCATCGGCGCGCAGGGACTGGGCGGGCTGAGCACGGTGCTCGACGTGAAGATCTTCGACTTCCCCACGCACGCCGCCTCGAAGCCGATCGCGATGATCCCGAACTGCGCCGCCACCCGGCACGCGCACTTCGTGCTCGACGGATCGGGCGTCGCGCAGCTGCCGGTCCCGAAGCTCAGCGACTGGCCCGACGTGACGTGGAAGCCCGACATCAACGCGAAGCACGTGGACCTGAACACGCTTACGCAGGATGTCGTCGCGACGTGGAAGGCCGGCGACCGGCTGCTGCTCAACGGCAAGCTCCTTACCGGCCGCGACGCCGCCCACAAGCGCATCGCCGACCTGTTCGCGAGCGGTGAAGGACTGCCTGAGGGCGTCGACTTCACCAACCGCGTGATCTACTATGTCGGCCCAGTGGATCCGGTCCGTGACGAGGCCGTCGGCCCCGCCGGCCCGACCACTGCCACCCGCATGGACAAGTTCACCGAGATGATGCTCGCGAAGACCGGCCTGATCTCGATGATCGGCAAGTCCGAGCGCGGACCCATCGGCCTCGAGGCGATCCGCAAGCACAAGGCGGCGTACCTGATGGCCGTCGGTGGCGCAGCATACCTCGTGTCCAAGGCGATCCGCTCGTCACGCGTCGTCGCGTTCGCGGACCTCGGCATGGAGGCGATCTACGAGTTCGACGTCGAGAACATGCCGGTCACCGTCGCGGTCGACTCGGCTGGCTCAAACGTGCACGAGACCGGCCCGCGCGAGTGGGCAGAGCGCATCCGATCGCTTCCGGTGCTGGCGTCATAGCCCCGCGTGTGCCCGTCTGCGTCGTCGTTGAGCCGGCATCGTGAACAGCTTTGACGCAATGCCGCAAAGGACGCAACGGTCGCAAAAGGTTCTCCGCGCGTCGCAACGTCTTGCACGCCCGATGAACCAGAACTCGGAGGGAACTGCGGTGGAAGTTGCAGTTCCCATCGCAATTGCGGGGCGTCATTGCTCACGGGCGCTGGCCTGATACGCAGAATCCCTGTGCGTCCTTCGCGCCCTTTGCGCCGTTGCGTCAAAGCCGTTGCAGTTCACGGACGCAGCGGCGGCGTGGTCGTAGGAGGGCGACGATGGTGGGTGGCCTGCTCGAAGGAGAAGCCGTAGCCCAGCAACTGCGCCTCGCTGAACGGCCGGCCCAGGAACTCCAGCCCCACCGGCAGCGCGTCCACCGTGAAGCCCATCGGCACCGTGAGGGCGGGGAATCCGGTCTGCGGACTGATCCCGCGGTTGTCGCCGCGACCGTATCCATCCGTCGGCCGCGGGTTGCTGAGCACGTCCGCCGCGATCACCGTCGGTGCCGCATCGTACGTGGCATACACGATCGCATCGAGCTGGCGGTCTGCCATGAGCTTGAGCAGCGCCACCCGCAGCGCCTCGCGCTGCTTCAGCACCTGCAGGTAGCCGGGATCGTTGGTGCTCCTGCCGAGATACCCGATCATCGCCCGCGCGCGCCACGGGTTCACCTGGCCGGCCAGCATGATCTCGGCCAGCGTCTTCACCGGTGCGTTCGGGTGCTGCGCGAAGTAGGCGTCGGTCGCCTCCTCGGTCTCGAAGTCGTTCCCCACGCCGCCACGCATCCGCGGGATCGGCAGCGAGTCGAGCACCACCGCGCCCTGCGCGCGCAGCGTGGCAAGCGCGCCGTCGAACACCACCCGCACCTTGGCGTACTCCGCCATCAGCACGCGGTTCGTGGAGTCGCGGGTCGTCGCCGAGTCCGCGCGGGCCACCGAGTCGCGCCGCCCGGCGGCGAGGCCTGCGGCGGTGGTGTCACGCGGGGCGCGTGCGCTGTCCCGCGCGGCACGACGCGGGTCGGCGGTGTCACGCGGGAAGCGCAGCACGCCGATGCGCGCACCGCGCAGCGCATCCGCGCGCAGCGCCGTGGTGTAGGTGGCCGGCACATGCCCCACCGCGTACGCCGTCACGGGGTCATTCGCGTCGTAGCCCGCGATCACGTCCAGCACCCGCGCCGCATCGGCCACCGTGCGCGTCATCGGCCCCATCGTGTCCTGCGTGGGGTTGGCGGGCAGCATGCCGAAACGGCTCACCAGCGGCAGCGTGGGACGCAGCCCCACCAGGCTGCTCACCGCGGCGGGACCGCGGATGGACCCGCCCGTGTCCTCGCCGATCCCCACCAGCCCGAAGTTCGCCGCCACGCCCGACGCCGACCCACCCGACGATCCGCTCGGATTGCGCGTCGGGTCGTACGCGTTGCGGATCACGCCAGCCGCCGAGCCGACATAGCGGCCCGCGAACTCACCCATCGTCGTCTTGGCGAGGATGATCGCACCCGCGCCCTCCAGCCGCTTCACCACCGTCGCATCGCGCAGCGGCGTGAAGCCCTTGTAGATCGCCGAGCCATAGGTGGTCGGCATGTCGCGCGTCTCCACCTGGTCCTTCAGCAGCACCGGCACGCAGTGCAGCGTGCCGCGCTTCCCCTTCGCCCGCAGGACGCCGTCCAGCGAGTCGGCCTCGGCCAGCGCGCGCGTGTTGACGTGCTGGATCGCGTTCAGCGCCGGCCCCCGCTGGTCGTAGGCGGCGATCCGGTCCAGGTACGCCTGTACCAGCCCGCGGCAGGTCAGGCGGCGCGCGTCCATCGCGGCCTGGACGCCGGGAATGGTGGCCTCCATCACGTCGAACTGCTGCGCACCGGCGCGCGTGACGACGAGCGCGGACAGCGCCACGAGGAGCGGGAGCCTGCGCGAGTGGTGCATCGGTGCCTGGGTGACGGGTGGCGCACACGCGCCCGCGGCCGGTGCGGCGGGGCAGGAGACCGGCGCATTCTATGCGGAGGCCGGGGCGCCGGGGGAGAGGCGCGCCCGTGATTCCCCGCCGCCGCCCGATATGTTGGAGCCGTCAGCCGGCAGCTGCCGGTGTCCCCACCCCGCCTGCCCGTCATGCCACCGGTCCACTACGCCATCCCGGTCGTCCGGAACCTCGTCGAGTACGCGGCCATCGTGGCATGGTGGGGCGCGCTGCTCGTGCTGCGCGCCGGCGGCTGGCTCCCGGCAGGCACCGTCGCGGTGCTGGTGGTGCTGGGCTGCTGGGTGAAGGCAGCCTTCTTCGGCGCCGAGAACTTCCGGCAGCTCTTCGATGCGGCGCGCACCAACCTGCCGCACCACCGCTTCCTGCTGCTGATGGGCGTGAACGCTTCGCAGATGGTGCTGGCGTTCGCCCTCGACTTCCACGTGCTGCAACTCTGCAACGCGGGCAGCTTCGACGGCATCGCCGCCGACGCGGGGCAGGGGGAGCTGCTCTTCGACTTCATCTACCTGAGCACGCTCAACTTCTCGTTCTTCGGCTACAGCGACATCCTGCCGCGGACCGTGCCGGCGAAGATCGTGAACCTGACCGAGATCGTCCTCGCCTTCGTGACGGTGATCGTGATGTTGTCCGACTTCATCAGCCTGAAGGACTCGCTGCGCGACCCGCAGAACGACAGCCGGTCCTGAAACGTGGCCGGCCATGCCCGTGGCACGGCCGGCCGCGCTCACCGGTCAGGCACCTGGCTCGACGGCCTTCACGCCCTTCTCGTACGTGGTGTAGACGAACACCGGGATGCCCAGATCGCCGAGATGCTTCTCGACCAGCGGCTTCACGTCACTCCAGTCCAGCCCGCCCGCCCCGGTGGCCAGGCGCGGCAGTGCCACGCTGCGCACACCGCCCTTCTCGATCGCGTGGCGCAGGCGCTTCAGCGCATGGCTCACGTTGCCCACCGTGGCGCGCCCGGATGGCTGTGATGGCAACTCCCCTTCCTGCGTGAGCAGGTTGAAGATCGTGCGCCCCTCGGCGTTCCGGAACGTCCACAACTCGCCCGGTCGCGGGCTCACCTGGTGCGCGTAGTGGCGGAAGTCCTTCGCCAGGGAGGGCCACATCTCACGCAGGGCGAGCGCGAGACCGGCATCGAAGTGGTCGTTCGGCGACACGCCATGTGCAATGGCCTGCGCACCAGTCAGCAGGATGTCGCCCTGGACCTCGTGAATCATTCCGTACTCCGTGAAGCGTGAGGGAGAGTCGTCAGGCGCGTGCCTGAACTGTCGCGTCCCGGCCCAGGCTGGCTGGTGCGGAAGTCACGTGGCGTGCCGTGTGGCGCGTCTGCCCGCTGGTCCAGATGAGGCGATGCCGGCAAGATGCGCCGCTGCCACTACATCGGCTGGCGGGGTTTGCCTCACGGGGCGTAGGGCGTTCGTGCGCCGTGACCGGCGCCGCGGTCGTGAAGCACTGGGCGTCGTCTCCGGGCCCCCGATCGGGCTTGGCCCGATCGCTGTCAGCGCCGTTCGGAGAGCAGCAGTGCCACCGGCAGCACGGCCCACGCCGCCACGGCGCCTGCCCACAGGCAGGCGTCGATGCGAACCCAGCGGGTGAATCGCTCGGGCTCGAGGGCCCGGCGCACCGTGTCCACACGCATGTCACGGATGCGGAACACCCGGTCCACCACGACGACACCGCGCGATCGCAGCCGACGCACGCGCGACCACGCGACCAGCCCCATCGCCATCGGCGAGAGCAGGACGAACGGTGCGTCGACGCCGGTCAAGGCGCGGAGCCCGAGGTCGATGCCGGCCGCCAGGATCCCCACCGGCTGTCCCAGCAGCACGAGCACGGGCCACCAGAGCAGGCGCCCCGCATGCCAGCCGTGATCCTGTATGTATGAGATGGTCGGACGCATCTGGCGCTCTGAGACGGCGGTCTGGTGGCAGTCCTGTGATGACGCGGCGTGGAATCTCCGCGTCACGGCTCGGCGGGCCCTGCCCTCGCACGCGTCGCTGGCCATTCCGTTGGTGGGGATCGCGCGGGGTCCAGGACCGGTCCGGGCACGTCGGCACCCCTCGACGCCGCGTGCGCACCTTCGCAGCTTGAGACGCACCGACCCCGTCCGCCCCGCGCGTCGACCCCTCCGCCCACCCCCGGATGAACCGCACCGCCATCGCCGTCGTGCTCGTGTTGTTCGGCCTCGCCGGCCTGTTCATGGCGGCCTGCGGCGGTCTCTTCACCGTCGGCGGGCTGCTCTCGATGAAAGGCGACCCGTACGCCACGTCCATGCTCGTCATCTCCGTCCCGTCGCTGCTGGTGGGATCGGCGCTGCTCTGGTTCGTCCGACGGCACTGGCTCCGCTGGCGTGCCGAGGGGGGGATGCGGCCACCCTCGCCACCGATGCCGCCGGGCTGAGTCCGGCCCGGACGATCAGCCGGGTGCGGCCGCACAGGGGATGATGCCGCCGCCGCGATACCAGCGGCTGGCCCGCAGCAGCGGGACACTCAGCCCCCGCCAGGTGAAGCCACTCACCCAGTAGGACTCGCTCCGGCCGTGCCACGAAAGCCGCGCCGCCTCGCCCACCGAGCGGCAGTCTGCCGCCGCCAGCCGGTGCGACTGCGACACCAGCACCGGCAGCGCGTCGGCCGACAGCGCCGCGTGGTACGCGACGTCGAACTCCGCTCCGGCCTGCGCCCGCGCGACGTTCGCCCGCACCACCAGCGCCTCGGGGTTCATCAGGTTCAGCACCACCACCCATCCGATCGCCACACCCACCACCGACGGCGCGAAGCGCCCGGGACGGCCACGCAGCGTGGTCAGCCCGCAGGTCACCAGCACCGCCAGCACGAACACGATCGCCGCCATCGCGAACATGCGATCCATGCTGTGCCCGAACAGCCCGACGTAGATCCCGATACGCGTGGCGGCGCTCACGAGCAGCGTCATCACCAGCGCCAGCAGGATCGCGCCGGCGATGTGGAAGTGGCGTCGCGACGGCGCGTCGGTGCGGTTCATCAGCCACTCCGCCACCACCAGCGTGCCAAGCACGATCACCGACGCGAGGATGAGCTGGAAGAAGCCCTCACGCGCATAGTTCGCGACCGTGAGCCCGGCCGTCTCGCGCAGGAAGGCGGCGCCGCCGAACAGCACCCGTGCCTGCGTCAGGAGGAAGAGCGAGAGCAACGCCACCAGCGAGTAGAGCGGCACCGCAACCGACGCGAACCGCAACCCCGGTGATGCCGGCGCCGGCACGCTGGCGCCGAGGGTATTGCCGGTGGCCGCGCGGAACCAGCCCGCGGTGATCCAGGCGACGAGGAGGATCACCAGCAGGTGGCCGATGGTGTCCGCAGCCAGCGACTTCCCGACCGTGTCGAGCAGGTGCTCGAACACCTTGTCCGAGGCGGCGAGAAGCCCGGTCACCACCAGCAGCGGCGGCACCGCCAGCACCACGCCGACGAGCAGTGCCCGCGCGCGGCCGCTGTCGGCGCCGGCACTGCGCTCGGCGGAGGTGCGACTGACCACCCCCACCGCGCCAGCGATGGTGTTCACTGCGGCCAGGATGCCGGCCCGTGCGCCTTCCACCACCGTGAGGTCGGCGAGCCGCCGGCCACTGCCATGCCAGATCGTGAGGATGCCCATCGCGAGCAGCGAGCCGAAGTCCACCGCGTAGAGCAGCTGCGCGTCACGCAGGACGAGGCCGAAGGCCGCCGCGGCGATGCCGGCGAGCAGGAAGCGGCGCTCGCGGCCACCCTCGCGATCGAGCACCATGGCGATCACCACGACGATCGTGATCCAGACGGCGAAGCCGAGTCGCCAGTTGACGTTGCCGCGCAGCAGGTAGTCGCCGCTGATGCCGGCGAGCAGTGCCGCCAGGAGGAGCCGTGTGGCCGGGATCGTCATCAGGCGCTCGCGCGGTCGGGGAGGCAGCCGAAACGGCGGTCGCGCCGGGCGAAGTCGGCGAATGCATCGTCCAGGTGGGTCACGGTCATGTCGGGCCAGAGGGTGTCGATGAAGTGGAGCTCGGCATACGCGCACTCCCAGAGCAGGAAGTCGGAGAGCCGGCGCTCGCCGCCGGTGCGCAGCAGCAGGTCCACGGCGGGCAGCAGCGGCGTGTGTTCGGCAGCGGTGTCACCGTCGCCCTGTGTGTGGGCGATGGCCGCGCGGCTCGAGTAGTCGATCGCCACGCGCAGGTGCATGGTGCGGCCGGCCTCGGTGCGGCGCTCGGCCTCGCGGATCGCCGCGCGCAGGAGCAGGGGGAGCCGGTCGCGCCGTCCGATGACGGTGAGGCGGATGCCGCTGCGCGCGAGTTCGGTGGCGTGGGTGCGGAAGTGTGTGGTGAAGAGTGCGAGCAGGGCGTGCACCTCCGGCGCCGGCCGCTTCCAGTTGTCGCTGGAGAAGGCGTAGAGCGTGAGCTGCTGCACGCCGCGCTGCGCGCAATGCGAGACGACGTCGCGCATGATGCGCGCACCGGCGCGGTGGCCGGCAGCGCGCGGCTGGTCGCGCTGCTCTGCCCAGCGGCCGTTGCCGTCCATGATGATGGCCAGGTGCGCTGGCGGCTGAAGAGCGCTTTGCTGCATAAAGTGCAACTCCGTGGGTTCAGGGTCGTGCGGTGGTGTCGGGTGGGGCGGTGTGCTGTGCTGTGTGTTGTCTGCTGTGTCGCCCGGCGGTGGGCGACGGTGTGCCGGATGCCGCTAGCTGCGTTCGCCGACGCGTCGGATGAGTGCTTCCATGTGGGACAGGTAGCGCTCGAGGGCCTCGCGGCCGGTCGCGGTCAGCCGGTACTCGGTGCGGGGGATGCGGCCGTCGTAGCCCTTGGTGCACTGGATGTAGCGGGCGTCTTCCAGCTTGCGGGCGTGCACCGAGAGGTTGCCGTCGGTGGTGTCGAGCAGCGCCTTGAGCTCGTTGAACGAGAGCATCTCGTGCACGGCGAGCGTGCTGACGATGGCGAGGCGCATCCGTTCGTGGATGAGCCGGTCGAGGGCGAGCGGGCTCGGGTCGTTCCCGTCCACGGCGTCCAGCGGCGGTGCGGCGGGAGTGGAGGCGGTCATGTGCTTCTCCGCGGCGGCGGTGGTGCGCTTAGCCACCGTGCCTCCGGGCGATCCAGGCCCCGAAGCCGATCTGCAGGGCGCCGAAGCCGAGCGCAAGCATGAGGTCGCCTGAAATGGAGGGGACGATCAGGGTGAGGCTGCCGAGTGTCATGAAGGTGGCGCCCATGAGCGGCACGGCGCGGATGGAGAAGGCGCCGGCGGTGGTGATGCCGACGCCGTAGAGGAGCAGCCACATGCCGGGCAGGACGCGCGGGACGGTGCTGTCGGGCTGCCAGACGAGGCGCATGTCCACGAGGGAGACGGTGAGGACGGCGCCGGCGATGATGGCGGGCCAGAAGCCGATGAGGAACTTGCGGGCCGGTGCGCTGAGGAGGGGGGCGCCGGGCTTCACGCCGCGCCGCTGCATCTTGCGCCACATCATGGCGCCGCCCAGGCAGCCGGCGAGGAGTGCCTCGCCGAGCCAGGTGGTGATCCAGCCGCCGGCGGTGCGCTGGGCGCGGGCGAGGGCGGCGGTGGCGATGGCGGTGAGGCCGATGGCGACCAGTCCCCATCCGGGCACGTCGGTGAAGGCGGAGGCCCCTTCGATGGTCTTCCGGATGAACGACAGGTCCTGGATGGCCCGGTCGTGCAGGGCCGGCGGGTCCGGGGAGTCGTCGCGCCGGGACGGTGCGGGGGCGGTCATGGAGGGATGATTGCGGGGGCGCGGTGGCGATGTCAAGTACTTTGTACGGCAAAGACGATCATCGGTTTCAGCCGTCACCGGCCCGGACGCTGCCCTTCCGGGGATCAGAAGCCGATGCGGAGCCCGAGCCGCGTCCGGCCGGCCGCCTGGTCCAGCCGCAAACCGACCCGCGGCGCCGTCTGCAGCGTCTCCCACCGCTCCCGACCCACCAGCGCCCCGATGCCGGCACCCCAGAGCACGCCGCCAAAGGTCACGCCGCTCACGATCTCCGCCCGCGAGACGCTCTGACACCCGCCGTAGTACGCCCCCGAACCGCACGACCCCGAGCCGTACTGGTCGTCGCTCACGGCAGCGAGCACGCCGAGCGCGAGGCCGATCCCGCCGCCCCAGAGGATCCCGCGCACGGCGCCCCGGCTCCGGCTCCGCCCGCGCGAGACTTCCACGCTGGTGAGCGCCGTCAGCGGAACCGCGATCGTCGGGCTCCCGCTGCGCACCAGCCAGAGGGTGTCGGCGGTGCGCGTGCCCACCACGGCGTCGTACCGTCCCCCCAACAGCGGAGGCGCCGTCACGCGGACCTTCGTGCCGGGCTGCAACTCGAGCAGCTGCCCGTCACTGCGGGCCGGCAGCGCCATCGTGCACAGCGCCGCTGCCACCAGCAGGGCGCGCATCGGGGTCGGGCGTCGCGAGGTGTGCATTCCGACAATATGTCGACCCGCGCCGCGCGCGCGGTCAGGCATCGCCCGTCAGCCGGGATTCCGCGGCGCATCCACTCGCCCGGTGACGTCGTGACCCAGCTGCCGTCACGGGCCGGCGCCGGCGCAGCGCCGCATCGCGCGGCGTGATACTCTCTGGCGCAGGCGCCCGTGCCGCGCCACCCGTCGCCACCCGTCGCCACCCGTCGCCACCCGTCGCCACCATCCGCCCCAGCCGCCATGCCGTCCCGCCGCGATTTCGTGCGCACGATGGGCCTCTCCCTCGCCGCCTCCGCCGCCGCGTCGGCCGACCTCGCCGCTCTCCCGCACTCGGCACCGCCGGAAGGCTCGGAGAAGCTGCTGGTGCCCAATCCGCACCACCCGGTGCCGGCGCCCGTCGGCGTGGACCGCCTGCCCCTCGACTGGTACAAGGCCACCTGCCGCCGCCTTCGCGCGGCAGCGAAGGCGCGCGGTGTGGACGCGGTGCTGCTCCAGTCGGACCCGAACCTCGTCTATTTCTCGGGCTGTTTCCGCGGCAGCGGCGAGCGCACCACCTGGGCGCTGTTCATGGTCGACGAACCGGACACGATCCACTGGTTCACACCCGCCATCGACCGCGACCTCATCACGTCGTGGTGGTGCACCTCGAACACCTACTACTTCTGCTACCCGCACGCCGCCGGCGGCTTCCCGAATCGCGGGCAGAACCAGCGCGGCAACCGCGTCGACCTCTGGGCCTGGGCACTGGAACAGCTCCGCGCACGCGGGCTGGACGGCAGGACCATCGGGCTCGATCGCGAGCTGACCCCCAGCAGCCAGCGCACCTTCAGCCAGGTGCTGCCGTCGGCGAAGCAGGTGGACATCAGCGACATCTGCATGGGCATGCGCATGATCCGCACGCCAGAGGAGATCGCGCTCCTGCAGCGGGCGTACCGCTACTTCGACAGGGTCCACGCCTTCGCCCGCGACTACATCCTGGAGCACGGCACGAACACCACCGACTACGAGGTGGGCCAGGCGCTCTCCAGCTACGGCATCAACCTCATGATGCGCGACGTACGGCGCGACGGCCGGCCGCACAGCGCCGTCGGCATCGAGGTCACGGGGAACTACGTGCGCGCCGGTGTCGCCACCGCGTACCCGCATCCCAACCAGTTCTTCCACACGAAGCTGCAGCGCGGCCAGCCGGTGTACGTGAACTGCGACATCCTCCTCGGCGGGTTCGGTGGCGAGGGCTACCGCAACTACATCCTGCTGCCCAGCACCCCGGCCCACGATCGCATGTGGGAGGTGGTGGCCGAGACGGTGCAGATCATGGTGGAGGAGACGAAGCCCGGCGCCGTCTGCTCCGAGATCGCGCAGAAGGTGCATGCGCACCAGATCAAGTCCGGCATGCGTGACTACATCTACCACCGGCCCGGACATGGCCAGGGCACCAACTTCGAGGGGCACCAGGCGCCGTTCCTGGCCCTCGGCGACGACACCGTTGTGGAGGAAGGCATGACGTTCTCGGTGGAGCCCGGCCTCTACGACGCGCAGCGCGGCATCGGCATCAACCCCTCCGACCGGCTCCTCGTCACCAGGGACCGCGGGGTGCTGCTGAGCAGCATCCCCTTCACGAAGGAGTGGAGTTACCTCGCAGTCTAGCGCCTACAGCCGAATGCCCGTCTCGCGCGAGGTCTGGAAGATCAGCACGTCGGCCGGCATCGCCTTCGCCAGGCGCAGCCATTCCAGCCAGTCGATGTTGTTGTCCTTCGGTGACTCCAGCTCGCCCAGGTGGTAGATCGGGACCGTGGGGTGCAGGTGATGCAGGCCGTGGCGCTCGGAGTTGTAGAACAGGAACTTCGCCACGAACCGCGGATAGATCACGTTGCGCGCATAGCGCCCCTGCTCGCTGTACCGGAACGCCTTCACCTCGGCCCCCGCGGCGTAGTTCGCGTCCACGTGCACGTGCTGCGTGAGCAGCACCGGGTCACTGAAGCTCAGGAACAGCAGCAGCGCCGGCACCCAGTGCACCAGCATGAAGCGCGGGGCCAGCACCAGCGCCGGCACGTAGATTATCATCAGGAACAGCACGCTGAACAGGTTGCGCCGGCGGCTGCGCGGGTCGGGGAACAGCTCGTTCACCCGCTTGAGGTTCCAGAAGTTCATCGCCACGAACGTTGCCGCGAACACCGGAATCCAGAAGCGCCAGCAGAAGTTCATCACCCGCGTCAGCGTCGGCGTCGGCTGCCGGAACTGCGAGCTCGGGTCCGACGGATCCTTGTCCTTCCACCCCGACCAGATGTGATGGTGGTGGTGCATCTGCCGCCAGCTGAAGAACGGCATCAGGCAGAACACCGAGCTCACGTGCCCGAGCAGCGCGTTGAGCCAGCGCGTGCGGAAGAAGCCGCCGTGCGCGAAGTCGTGGTGCAGCACGAACCACTGGAACAGGTTCACGGCCAGCAGCACCTGGCCCAGCAGCCAGAGTGGCCACGCATCCTGCACCGACAGCGCGATGGCACAGGCGGTGAACGCGAGCTGCCACGCCACGATCGCGGTCGCCCAGCCGTTGCTGCTCGCGAGCGTCACCTTCTCAGCCATGCTGCCGCTCCCCGGTCACGGTTCCTGCGCGCGGCACACCCACCAGGGTGCGCGGCTTGATGTCGCCCAATCGCATCCGCTCGCGCGCCGGCCGGGCCAGGTGTGGTCCGCCGGAGACGAGGGTCACGCGCAATGATGCCAGCTGCCCGAGCCGCCGCGCCAGTGCGTAGTGCGGGTTCGCGCGCAGCAGGTCGTCCAGCCGTGCGGCGAGTTCCGCCGCCGGCGCCTGACTCGTCCCGGCCGACAGTCGCAGCTCGTACCAGGCCGCGCCCCCCGACTGCATGGCGTGCAGCTCCGCCAGCTCCGGCGCCTCGCCCGTTCCCGTGACGTCCCACAGTGCGCGGAGGCACCCGGCCACGAACGGCTCGGCGAGTTTCTCGCCACGCAGGTCACTCACGTTGCCCGTCCGGCCGAGGAACCGCAGCGACGGCGCAGCGCCAAGGTGTCCGGCACACTCCACGACGTCGCCCAGCCGGTAACGCCAGAGCCCGGCGCCGTTGGTCACCACCACCTCGTACTCCCCGCCATCCTCGAGTTCATGCGCCAGCCGGAAGCTGCCGCCATCGTCCAGGAACTCGAAGAAGTGCGACGTGAGCGCCACCGGGTACGCGCCATGCACCGGCACCGTCACCACCGCCTCGGTGGCGAGCAGCCCCTTCGACTGCACCAGCACGCCGGGCAACCGCCGTTCCAGCGCCGCGTGCCCAGCGGCGGCCGCCTGGTCACCCCAGCAGCTCACCACCTGCAGTGCCGGCCACCACCGCGGCCATTGCTCGGCACCGATGTGGCGGAGCGCCCGTGCGCGCGCGGCGTTCGCGGGCGCACGCCAGGCCGCGCGGCTCGCCGGCGGCAACGCATCACCCCACGGCAGCGTGCCGAACGCGATGGCATCGAGCAGCTGGTCCCAGTGGCGCGGTGCGGCGCTCACCAGCAGTTCCAGGAACGACGGATGCCAGACGGAGATCAGTCGCAGCTCCGCCTGGCGCAGCATCGCCAACAGCGTGAGGCACCGGAACGCCTCCTCGTCACGCACATGCCGCACCGAGGCCGGCACGGCCATCACCTGTCGCACCAGTGTCCCGGCCCAGCCACCGAGGTACTCCGCGTCATCCGCGAAGCCCACCCGCACGCCACCCGGCGCGGGCAGTGCGTCGTCGGCGTCGCTGAGTGGGGACACCGACCAGTACGCCGGCCCGCCGAGCAGTGCCGGCCGGGCGCGCACCAGGTCAGCCATCCAGGCACTCACTGCCGTCGCGAACGACGCCTGCAGCCCTGCCGTGAACGGGACCAGCTTCCGTGCGCCGGACGATCCGCTCGTCGGGGCCAGGTGTGTCACGGGGGCGGCCGTGAGCAGGTTCCGGTCGCCGGCCTGGATGCGCGGAATCCAGCCGGCGAGATCCGACGCATCGGAGAGCGGCACGGTGCGCGCGAAGTCGGCCGGTGTGCGCAGCGCTGCGAATTCGTACCGGCGGCCGTACTCGCACCCCGCGTGACGCGCGAGCGCCGCGGCGAGCCACGCTGCCTGCGCTTCCGCGGGCGCGTGCAATGCGCGAGCGAATCGGCGCGAGGCTGTGATCCCACTCGCCAGCCAGAGTGTGTTCACCAGCGCGCTCTGCGGCCTCATGGCGCCGGACGTCGCAGCATGCGCACACCGGCGGCGGTGAGGTTCGCGTCACTCAGCTCCGTCAGGCACACCAGTTCGTCGCCATCGGCATGGCCGGGATTCGCGGCCAGGAAGTACGCCACGTGTGCATCGGCCCGCCGCCCGTCGTCCACCGCTGCCAGCGCGCCACGCAGGCGCTGCGGTGCGGTCAGCCGCACCACGCCGGCGTGACGGTCGTACCGCGACCCGAATCGCGCCTCCGCGAGCTGGTCCACCACCCGTTGCACCGCCGCCGGCGTGGCCGCGTCGTGGCGCGGCCAGAACTCGCGCCAGAACACGGGCAGGAAACGATAGGTGCGATAGCCGGACGTGAGCAGCAGCCAGTACCATCGTGACGCGGGCGCCTGCCGCTGCAGCTCGCGCACCATCCCGATCCAGGCGCGTGACAGGATCGGCGATCCCCACGCCTCGGGCGACATGATCGTGTCGCCGGAGTAGAGCACGTGCACCACCTCGCCGTCCACCACGGCCTGCCAGAGCTGCACCGTGGTGAAGCCCACCAGCCGCCCGTCGCGGCGTATGCGCAGCACCCAGTCCTTCTCGTCCAGGTCGCGCGCGAACTGCGCCGGCGTCACGCCGTCGAAGTGGGCGGAGAGCAGGCCGAGCATCTCCGCGCGATCGCCGGCCGTGAGGGCCTGTCGCGCCGTCACGACGCTGCGGTCCTCCACGCTGTCGCCTGCAGGCGCGATGCCTGCGTTGGTGGCAATCCGCGGCGCGGTCACAGCAGCCCCACTTCGGGGCGGAACGGCGCGCCGGTCCACGTCTCCCCGAATCGCGGGCTGCCGTCCCAGGCCACCTCGTACAGTCGTGACGCATACCGGCGTGGACGCAGCAGCGCCATGAGTTGCGCCAGCGCGGGATCACGCGCGTCGCGCGCCAGCAGCAGCCACTGGATCCCGCGGGCGGCGGCCGTGCGTCGCAGCAGCGTCCACAAGGCGGGGCACACCGCACCATCGCGGGTGGATGCACCCAGCACCGCCGCCTGCCGCAGCGCCGTGCCCGGTGCCGGCAGCGGCGGGCGGCCGAGTGCGTGCTGCACGAGGTTCACCATCAGCCGCCCCTTCTCCAGTGTGCCGGTGTAGCCGTCGATCACGGTCTGCCGGAACGCCGACTGGTCCCACAGGGCCGCCGTCGCCACGATGCCGCGCCCGTCCCTGATCATGTGAAAGTGCTGCGGCGTGATGCCATGCCGTTCGAGCGCCGCCCAGCGGGCCTCGTCCCAGGTGGGTGTCAGCTGTCCGTCTCGTGCCGTTGCCTGCAGGAATGCGGTCAGCTCGTCGCGATCGACGGGCGCTTCGGCGCGCAGCGTCGCATCGCGGTGCGGGTCGGCTCCCTTGGCTGCCACCAGCAGCGTCTCGAGATCGGCGATGTGCGTGTACGCTGGCGCGCCGAGTCGCCCGCCCAGCTCCAGCACGCGGCGCGCGCGGGTGTTGTCACTGGCGATGCTGGTGAAGTACCCGCTCGCGTCGTCGCCCGTCAGCACCTCGCGCAGGTAGGCATACCCGTCGCGCAGCACCTTGGCGCCGAGGCGCACGTCCGGGTGCACGCGAAGCTCGCTGAGGTAGCCTACCCGGCATGGTGCCCCGTTGCGATGGAGCGTGCGGGTGCTGCTCCGGCCGAGGGCCACGAGCTGGCCGCCGTTCCGCGCGACGATGGTGTGGTCCACGGCGCCACCGAGACCCTCGCCCAGGTCGTAGGAAGGTTCGCGCGTGAAGGCCACCCGCACGCTGCCCGGCGTGACGCTGGCGCGGAGCAGGGCGCGGATGCCCGCGTCGTCGTCGGGACCGGCCACCGCGAAGTCCAGTGCGGTGCCGCGGTCGGCGCTCACCCCGCGCGCAGCAACGTGCCCTGCCACGCCTGGTCTCCGAGCGGATAGTGGTCGCGCAGGCTCACGTCGTTGCGGTGCATGGCGTTGATCATGTAGAAGTTGCGCCACATGAAGGCGTTGCCCCGGTTCACGCGGTCCATGCCGCGCTGCAGGATGCTCGGCCAGCCGTAGAAGGTCTTGCGCGCGCTGAGGCACGCCCGCTGCAGGTCGTCGGGGGCCATCCCCCGCGGCTGGAACGGGATGCGGTTGTAGCTGTAGCGGTCGTCCAGCCACCAGGCGTCGTACAGCATCCGCCCCTCCTGCACCAGCCGCGTGTAGAGCGGCGTGCCGGGAAAGGGCGTGAGGTGATTGAAGGCCGCGATGTAGAAGGCGTGCTCGCGCGCGAACTCCACCGTCGGCCGGAAGCTCTCGGCGGTGTCGCCGTCGTAGCCGAAGATGAAGGTGCCGTACACGCGGATGCCGAAGCGCCGCAGGTTGCCGAGGGCCTGCTCGAAGCCGCCCTTCGCGGTGTTGAACGTCTTGTTCATCGTCTCCAGGTTCGCCGGGTTCAGGCTCTCGAACCCGATCAGCACCCCCTGGCAGCCGCTGCGCACCAGCAGGTCCAGGAACTCCTCGTCGTGGGCGGCATTGATGCTCGCCTGGCTCACCCACCGGATCTGGAGCGGGATCAGCGCGCGGAAGAACTCCTTCGCCTGCCGCAGGTTGCTGGTGATGTTGTCGTCCACGAAGAAGAACAGCTTCTTCGATCCCTTCAGCAGGCGCAGCTCGGCGAGGATGTCGTCGGTGGGGCGGCGCGTCTGCGACGACTCGAAGACGGTCTGCACGGCGCAGAACTCACACTTGAAGTGGCAGCCGCGCCCGGCCTCCACCAGTCCCACCGGCAGGTAGCGCTTGCCGCGGAAGATCGAGCGGTCGGGGCGCAGTCCGGCCAGCGCGGTGCGCCCGGTCGCGCGGTAGAACTTCTGCAGCGTGCCGTGCCGCGCGTCGTCCAGCACCTGCGGCCACAGCACCTCGGCCTCCCCCGTCACCACCGCCTCGGCATACTGCGCCACCTCGTCGGGGCAGAGCGAGGCGTGGAAACCGCCCATCACCACCGGCACGCCGCGGCGCCGGTACTCGCTGGCGATCTGGTAGGCGCGCTTCGCCGTGTACGTCTCCACGCTGATCGCCACCAGGTCGGTCGGCTCGTCGAAGGGCACGACCTCCATCCGGTCGTCGTGGAACCGCACCTCGATGTCCTTCGGCGTGAGGCCGGCCAGGGTGGCGGCCGGCAGCGACTCCATCTGCCAGGTGCGCACGTACTGCTGGCCCGGCTTCCGGCCCACGCAGGGATGCACGATCGTGACGCGGAACGGCCTCACGACACCTCGGCGGGCAGCGCCGCCTCGTCTGCCGGTGCCGTCACGCGGGCCACGGGTCGCGACGGCGCGCGCCCGATGATCCAGTCGCAGTTGTAGAAGCTCGACAGGTGGTGCGCATAGAAGCGATAGCCCAGGTTGGTGCCCAGCCGCACCGGCCACGGGGCGGGGGAGTGCAGCAGGCGCCGCGCGATGCTCGTGTAGCTGTACGCGTGTTTCCACGCCGACTCGATCCCCAGTTGCAGCTCCTGCACGCTCATGTGCTTCGGCTGGAACACCACGTGCTGGGCATCGTACAGCTCCCAGTTCTTCGTCAGGATGCGTCCCTCGCGCTCCAGCCGGTGGTAGAGCGGCGTGTTCGGGAACGGCGTCACCACCGCGAAGCGCGGCAGGTCGATCCGCGCCTGCACCGCGAACTCGGCAGTCTTGAGGAAGACGTCGGGGTGATCGTCGTCCAGGCCGAACACGAAGCAGCCCTGCAGCGCGATGCCATGGTCGTGCAGGCGCTCGACCACGCGCGCGTAGTGCTCGGGTGAGTTGAACCCCTTCCGGTTGCCCTTGAGGTTCGCCGGCGACATCGACTCGAGCCCCATCAGCAGCCCGCGGCAGCCGCTGCGCGCGGCGAGTGACAGGAGCTCCGCATCGTCCACCAGCAGCACCGTGCTCAGGCCGTACCATTGCAGCCCGAGTGGGATCAGCGCGGTGAACAGCGCCTTCGCGTAGGCGCGGTCGGCGATCAGGTTCAGGTCCACGAAGATGAGCTTCGTCGCGCCGTGCTGGCGGATGTCGGCCACCACCTCGTGCACCGGCTTCTGGAACGGTCGTCGCCCCCAGGCTGTGGGCACCACGCAGAACTCGCAGGCGTGCACACAGCCGCGCGTGGCCTCGAAGACGTTGTTGGTGAGGAAGTGGCTGGACGGCAGCAGGTCGCGGCGCGGGAACGGGCGGCCGCCGATCTCCAGGCCGGGTGCCTGCGCGTAGCGCGGCTGCAGTGCGCCGGCCGCGAAGTCCCGCAGGAGCTGCGGCCAGGTCTCCTCGGCGTACCCCGTCACCACCGCATCGGCGTGCGGCTGTGCGTCGTCGGGGATGAGGGTCGGGTGCGGTCCGCCGAGCACCACCGCGATGCCGCGGGCGCGGAAGTGGTCGGCCAGCTCGTAGGCGCGGACGGCGGTGCCGGTGATGACCGTGATGCCGACCAGGTCCACGTCCAGGTCGCGCGGCACGTCGGTGATCCCCTCGTCGTGGAGCGTGACCGTGTGTGGCAGGTCGGCCGGGATCAGTGCGGCGAGGGTGGTGAGCGTGAGCGGCTGGTAGCGGAGCGACTTCTTCCAGATGCCGCCGCGATGGCGGTAGAGCGGCCCCTTGGGTGAGATGAGGGCAATCCGCAGGTGACGTGCTGGTGCGCCGGGTTGGCTGGTACCGTGCATCCGTGGCCCCGTGGTGGTGGTGGCGTGCGGTCGCGCTCCTCCGGCGTTCAACATGCCCGCGCGGCGGTCCGGGCGACAGGGCGTGACACATCACGCGCGAAAGGCTGACCACATGGCCGGATGCGGCGCGGTGGCGGCAGCGAGGGGGCGCGCCGTGGCAAGGTCCTTGCCTCGTATTCCCGCGGGACGGTGCCGTGCAGGTCGCGCAACGTGCCCCGGCGCCATCGTGGCGCCTGCATCGAACGGGTCACCGGTTCGCATGCGTTGCAGCGACGCCCGTCGCGCAACACGACGCGCACGTTGCCGCACGGCACACCCCGCCATCCGGTGTGGGCTGGCGCAGCCTGCGTCCACTCCGGACACGAGGACAACACATGACTCATCATCGCACCCTGGGACTTGCCACGCTGGTCGCGCTCGCGGCCTGCTCGAAGCCCGACGGCGCCGGCAGCGCCGTGGCCGACACCGCGGGGGCTCCCGCGGCTGCCGCGTCGCAGTCCGAGCTCGGTCCCCGAAACATCATACAGGTCGCCGAACAGGCCGGTTCCTTCAATACGCTGACCAGTGCCCTGCGCACCGCCGGCCTGGCCGACTCGCTTGGTGGCGAGGGTCCGTTCACCGTCCTGGCGCCGAGTGACGCTGCGTTCGCCAAGCTCCCGCCCGACCAGCTCAACGCGCTGCTGGCGGACACGGCGAAGCTGGCACGCGTGCTCCGCTACCACGTGATCGACGGCAAGGTGAGCAGCACCGACGTCGCGGCGATGAAGGAGGCCACGACGCTGAGCGGCGAGAAGGTGGGCATCACGGTGGTGAACGGGGCCGTGACGCTGAACAAGTCCGCCACCGTCACCTCGCCCGACATCGTGGCCTCGAACGGCGTGATCCACGTGATCGACAGGGTGCTGGTGCCGCAGAGGCCCTGAGCCGTGGGGCAGGGCCGGTGGCGGGCCGTTCCCGGACGGGGCGGCCCCGCTTGTTCCGGCGGGCGGCGACCGATAGCCTTCAGGGATGCGGGAGTAGCTCAGTTGGTAGAGCGCTAGCCTTCCAAGCTTGATGTCGCGGGTTCGAGTCCCGTCTCCCGCTCTCGTAAGTCCCTGTGAATCAATGAGATGTGCCCCGGTCAGAAGTCAGACCGGGGCGCGCTCATATCTGGCCGCTGTCGAGTCAACCACTACAGTCATCCACGTGCCAAGCGAGTTAACCGTCTCGTTTCGGAAGCGCGTTGCCGTGCTGCGCTAGATGAGCTCTCTCGCGCACTCCGGTTTCGGATCGAGTGCTTCCAGAGGCGGCGTGATCGGATCGGTGTGCCGATCTCTCGCGTCTACCATAGGTTGCGCGACCGCAGACTCTTACCGGTCAGAGTGGCTCGTTCTCACAGGCTGCGACGCGGAGTGTGCGAGATGGAAGTGATGCTCGTTGTGGCGCTTGTAGCCATGGGTGCATGGGGCTGCTGGCGTCTGATGGGTGCGAAGGCCGGCGACAAGACGGCGCGGGCCGATCCCATTCCGTCGCGCCTGCCCCGGAAGGCCGCGCAGCTTGCGCCTGATTCGGCACCGGTCGCCACGCCAGCGAGTATCCCCTTTACCATCACGGTGTCCCATGAGGCCACGGTCGAGGATGATGACCGGGCTAGTGAGGATGAGTGGGCCGCCGTGGCGTCGCAGCCGGTCCGCTGCACCGTGGATGTGGATCTCCGGTACCGTGATGCGGGTGGCACGGTCACCCGGCGACGCGTGACCGTGCAGGAGTTCGACTACGCCGCGCCGCGCTACATGTTCGCGTACTGCCACCTGCGCCGCGCGCGCCGGACGTTCTACCTGGCGCGCGTCGAGGAGGCTGTCGACCCGGAGACCGGCGAAGTCCTCGACTCCCTGCACGAATTCCTGCGCGGGAAGTACGAAACCTCTCCCGAGGTCTCGCTCGACCGGCTCTTCGCCGTGCAGCGCAACGCGATGCGGGTGCTCCTCTACGTCGGCAAGGCGGACGGTCGGCTGATGGCCGCCGAGCGCGCCATCATTCATCGTGTCGCGCGCGAGCTCACGGGCGACGACCGACTGACGGACCGCCAGATCGACAAAGTGCTCGGCGAATTCACGGCGCCGTCGAAGGCGGTGTTCCAGACGTGCATCCGGACGATGGTGAAGGAGGAAGCTCTCGAGCGGCGCTTGCTCGTGCTCCGAGGCGCGGAGGACATGGTGGCCACGCAGGCCACCGTGCATCCGGACGAACAGAGCGCGCTCGACTACATGCGCGAGAGACTGACGAAGCGCACCGACGTCGCGATCAGCGTCGCCCGTGAGCCGGTTGCCGGCCTCGGCGTGTCGCTCGAAGACCGGCAGCGCGACGCGGCGGCGCAGCTGGCGCAGCAGCGAGAGGCCTGGCGGCAGCAGGAGGAGCGGGAAGCGGCCGACGCGGCGGCTGAGGCGCTCCTCCCAACGCGCTGCGGGTACTGCTTCTTCATCACCGGGTCACGGCTGCCCGTGCCGGTGGGCGCGCCCATTGGGACACGCGCCCGGTGCGATCGCTGCGGGTTCGAGCAGGTGCTGACCGAGGACGGCGCAAAGCGGCCGGAGAAGTTCCTGATCGCGTACCGGTACCGTGGCGTGCCCGTACCCGCCGGTGTGACCGTGCCGCACGCGCTGCCCCGTGGTGGCTACGGGGAGCTCATCGGTGCGATCGAGCAGCGTCGGATCGACACGGAGGCGGCGCTGCAGGCGTTGATCGAGGCGTTCTCGGCGCGCACGATCGCGGAGCCCGCGTACTCAACCGAGAAGGCACGTATCATCCGGCAGGGCGACGAGGAAGTGGTGGGCCTGAACGCCAAGATGCAGGACGAGATCGACTCGCTCTACGCCGAGGAACACACGGCGCGGCAACGGCTGAAGGACGAGCTAGAGGCGGCCACGGCGACCGGGTGAGCCGGCCGCGCGCCGCATCGCTTGACGGCACCAGTCGACCCCCGTCCTGCGTTCGATGAGTATGGGCATGCGGATGGAGGGCGGTGCCGGCCCGTCCGCGTCTGCCTGGCAAAGCGAGGGCGACCCTTGCCCTGCCAGTGAACCGCGGCCAGTATGTGGTGTACCCCTCATTTCCCGAACACACCCCGAAGATGGTTGATTGCGCCCAGATGTCGCCTGTCGCGTGTGCCGCGGCATTGCTGACACTGGCCCGTGAGCGGGCCAGTGAGGATCTGACGCGCACCTACTCGCGGATCTGCGGGATGATCGCAGCCTATGGGGCGGCCCGGGACGTGGTACTGGCGATGCGGAGCGGGGAATTACCCGTGCCGCTGGCGCCGGAATCCCTGTTCGTGGCGGAGTTCGTCGACGCGGCCGTAGCGGCGGCGGCGCAGCTGGTGGAGGGGTGGTCCGCCGCCGGGCTGCAGGCTCACGCGATTGCGACGGTCACCTATCCGCGTCAGCTCGAGGAGATCGTGGATGCGCCGCCCATCGTCTTCCATCACGGCGCGCACGAAGCGATTCACACCTTTGGCCTGGCAGTGGTCGGCACACGCAAGGCGTCGCCCGACGGCCTGAAGCGGGCGCGCCGGGCCGCGACGGCGCTGGCGGAGAATGGCATCACCGTGGTCTCCGGCATGGCGCTGGGAATCGATACGGCGGCGCATGAGGCCACGATCGCGGCCGGCGGCGTGACGGTGGCCGTCATGGGCACCCCGATCACGAAGCGGTACCCGCGCGAGAATGCGGCGCTGGCCGACGCGATCGTGGCCGCTGGCGGCGCGCTGGTGACGGAGTATCCGCCCACGTGGACGACCCAGCGCTGGGACTTCCTGCGGCGCAACCGGACCATGTCTGGCATTGCGGCCGCGACGCTCGTCATCGAGGCATCCGAGACCTCAGGCGCGAAGTCGCAGGCGGTCGCCGCCGTCCAACATGGCCGGTTGGTGTTCTTGCCGTCCTCGCTTGTCCAGGCACACCGGTGGGCGCACGCGCTCGTGACGGACGGCGTCAATGGGGTGCGCGCGATCGAGATCAAGGACATCGACACGCTCATCGCCATGATCGTCCCTGGCGCGGGGCAGGATGTCGAGCTCGCCGTCATCTAATGCGCTGCAGAACATCGCAGCACGTCGGGCGTTTCTGCACGCGGCAACGCTCGTCGATGCGGCCTCGCAGTGCCCGCACTGCTTCGGCATCAAGTCGCCGAACTACGCGACCTGCCACGGCTGTGGCTTCCTCGACGTCGCGCCGTGGGGCCGCGCCGCGGCGTGGTACGGCACGATCGTCGTCAAGGGATCGGCGCTGTACTGGGACTTCAACAACTACAAGCGCTTCGGGCCGGCGACCCTCGGAGAGTCATGGCAGCGCGTCACATCGCTCCTCTCGCTCGCGACCTGGACGCACGCGGAGGCCATTGCCACGCACCTCGGAGGCGAACCCACGATCGTGTGCCCGGTCCCATCCTCCCGCGGCATGACGGTGGAAGCGCAACCGCTCACCGTGGCGATCCAGCACTGCGCGCTCATGAAGCACCACTTCGTCCCCGCGCTGCGAGCGCACCCCACGCTGCGGCGCGACAAGGGGCTGTTTCAGCCAGAGTACTTCGTGCCGGCGCGCGACGTTCGCGGGGAACGCATCGTCTTGGTTGAGGACCTCACGGCATCGGGGAGGACGGCGTACTCGGCGTGGTACGCCCTCCGGAGTGCCGGCGCGCAGGTCGCGATGCTCTCGATTGCGCGCCTCATGAGCCCCGACTTCCGCAATGCGGACGATGTGCTCGCACGCCTGCCGCGACCGGCATGGTTCGACCACATCCCGCCGGAATGACGCTCGCGTGACGAGGGGGCCCATGCTGTGTGCATGCGCCCCCACGCTGACATCCTCCTCGACCTGATCACCGACCAGTCGCTGAACTGCGACGACCGCTGGCGTCTGGTGGTGCCGATCCTCCGGCTCCTGCGCCGCGCCGGCTAGTCAGCGGACCAGCTTCAGCGCCGGCGGTGCAGCCATCGCGGGGAGACGGGCGGCCCACGCGTCACCGCCAGTCTGCGCCGTGAGCGGCAGCATCCCTTCGATCCTCGCTCGCACATCCGCTGCGCCGAGTATGGTTTCGCCACCGATGAACGCAAAGGTTCGATCGGCGTGACGCTGGCGAAGGTGCTGCACCAGCTGCGTGAGCACCTCGCTGTGCTCGCGCGGTGCCCCGTCGGGCTCACCGCCACGGTAGCCGTTCGCGCTGAGCTGCTGCCACAGCGCCCTGGCTGACCAGTCCGAGATGAGCTTCAGGTGTGTCATGCGCTTCAGCATGAAGGCCGCCGAGACGCGCCAGAGGCGCTTCAGTGCGATCAGATCCGCGAGCGAGTTCACGCGGGCGTCTTGGCGCCACAGCGACTCGGATGGGACGAGAAATTCCGCCGCGAAAGCCACCGCCTCTTTCTCCGCGACATCCCCACTTGGCTGCTTGTGCCGGTGCATTGTCAGATGGCCGAGCTCGTGTGCCGCATCATTTCGACCGCGCTCCGCGGACTTCGCGGTGTTGAGCAGGACCAGCGGGATCCCGTCAACCCAGGCGGACAGCGCGTCCGCCTTAAGCATGTCGACGCCCAGCGCGAAACACCGCACACCACTTGCCTCCAAGAGGTGGACGATGGAGGGCAGCGGGCCGGAGCCGAGCTGCAGCACGCGCCGCATTTCCGCCGCCGCCATGTCCGGCGACATGTCGGAGAGGTCCGGCAGGGCGACGTCAGGGAGCACGAACTTCTCTGCGATCCACTTGCCGAGCATGCTCGCGACCTCCGCCGCGGCGCAGGCGCGATCGCGGTCTCGGCGTGCGAGAGTGCGGAGCGAGCGGAAGCTCACGGTATCGGCCTCGAGGAGCGTCGGCATTGCGCCGGCGAGGAATCCCACGGGAACCGCGAGCGCCTCCGCGAGCCTGTGGATCGTCCCACCGTCCGGCGTGCGGTGCGCACCTTCCCACTGCGTGACGGCAGCGGGCGTGACGCCGATCCGGCCGGCGAGATCAGCCTTGGTCAGCCCACGCAGCTGGCGCGCCAGCGTGAGGCGACTCGGTGTGATCGCCGACACTACCGCGGCACCAGGGTAATGGGGCGCAGGCCGCCGCCGTTCGGCGTGTCGTCCGGGAAATCGAACCGGGTGGTCGTGTCGTCCTGACCGAAGCCGAAGCTGCCGAGCTGAATGCGTGAGGCCCAGCGGGTGACCTGACCGTCCGGCCCGATGGCGGCCGGCAACGCGAGTTCCATGCGCATCACCCCGAGCGCGGCATAGTGCACCAGCATGTAGAGCAGCGGACTCCGCTTCTCCTTCGGTGGTGGGGCGATGCTCGTCATCGAGAGCTGCGATCCATTGCGCGTCACCCACGAGATGGTCGCGGCCCCGCGCGGCCTGCGCGCACCCATCGCTTTCGATGGTACGCCCACGCCGGAGTCGCCCTGCACCACGGCAACCGAGATGGTGCGAGCCGGGTTCGTCAGTGCCTCCAGCGCCCCTTCAGCCGTCCAGCCCTTCGGGGCCAGATGGACGGCGAGGGCGGTCATGCCGGCGAAGTACTTGCGACTCCCCGCCTCCGACCGCACGCCAAGCGGATGCGCCGCGGCCGCACCCTCCAGCATTGCCACACCGGTGTACGCGAAGAGCTGCGCGGTGAACCCGAGCTTCGCGAGTTGAGACTCGTCTGCCGGGGAGGGTGAACTGAGACACATAGCTCGCATTGAAACCCCGTGTTAAGAATCACACAACCGACCGCGTTGTGTGGAATACTTAACACTTCTGCCGGGTTTCGCCACTGCGGCGTCACTTTGCTAAGTCTCGGGCCATGCCAAGAGGATTAACAGGCGTGCAAGTTGGCCGTGGCGGCAGCTTGAGGGCGGGGGGTGACAACCTAAACGCGAGCGTTTAGAGTTATGGCATGACGCACAGGGCCATCCGCTACTCGATCCACGCTGCCAACCGCCTGCAGTTGCGCCAGATCAGCTGAGCGACCGTGCGCCGGGCGCTGCCGGTCGGCGAGATCACGCCGGCGGGGGATGAGGGGGTGCGGCAGGCGCGGCTCCGGACGCGGCAGGGCACTCTCCTCCCACACAACAAGGAAGGGGCGACCGGGATCTACATCATCACCAGCTACTTCGAGGACTGAGGCGATGAACCTGCACCCCACGTACGACCCCGAGGCGGATGCGCTGTACGTGCGCCTCGGCGACGCGCCGCGCACCGTCGCCCGCACTCGCAGCGTGGCGCCTGGGATCCAGTTCGACGTCGATGCCGACGGCAAGCTCCTCGGAATCGAGATCCTCCGGGCGTCGACCCAGGTACACGCGGACGCCCTGACCGCCGAGGGCCCCGGCGAGGAGTGGCTCACCCTGGTCGAGGCAGGGAAGCATGCCGGTCGAAGCCCCAGCACCCTCCGCGTACTCCTGCACACGGGCAAGCTCACCGGCCGCAAGGTGGGCCGGGATTGGCAGATCGCGCGCCACGTGCTCGAGACGTACGCGGAGGCGGTCTACTGGCGCGAGCAGCGCGCGTTGCAGCGTGAGGCCGGGCTGGAGCGCACGTCGGCGAAGCGAGTCCGCACACCAGGGAAGCGCGGCCGCGCGCAGTAGGGCGCTCCATCAGGCGCCGCGGAGTCTGCGGCGCCTGATGGAGCGTGACGTCGGCGCCGGCCGACACGAGCCTCTCAGCGCCGAGCTCCGAGCAGGCCAACAGTTCTCGCGGTTCAGCACGGCGCCGAGTGTGTCGAACAGCGCACAGATTTGAGGCTAACCCTGACCGCCGTGCGGTGTGTACGAGACCGCGGGCCCGCGGTTGAGGTTGACCTCAACGACTGTGATCGATGGCGCAGAGGTCTCCTCGCACTCTCGCCGCGCTACGGCCCCCGGTTCAACGGATGGTGCTCGGCTTGGAGAGGCAAGACTGCTTGTGCCGCGCAAGTGTGCTGTGACGTCCGCGAAGTCTTCCTGCAGCGATGGCTGCTTCACCAGGTCAACTGTGCCATGGCCATCGGAGTTGAAGAACACGTCGGATCCATGTCGCCGCCAGAGCAGCGACCGGATACGGCGCGCGAGCTGGAGCGGAACGGGCGTCGACGACCGGGACTTGAGGAGCGCCGCCGCGGCGGTATCGTAGCCGTGCTCGACAATCGGGATGGCCTCTGCGAGCAGCTCGATGGCGCGGTCGATGTTCGCGAGCGCTGGCGCCAGCGCGTCAAGCTCGCGCACGGCCTCGGATCGCCGTAGCTGCTGAAGGAATGGCGCAACGGCGGCCACGGCGCTCGCGGCGACTCCTTTTGCGCGGGCGTGCGCTGCGACGGCGGCAGAATGGCGCGCGCGCGCAGCCGCGACCGCGCCCATCACGTCAGCGTCGCTCGTGTCGTCGAAGTCTGGCGAGGCAACCGCATCGGTTGCTCTCGCTTCAGCGTCGCCCACCGCGCGCAACGCACTTTCGATCAAGGCGGCGAGCCGGATCACGTCCGCCGCGGCCGCATCCGCGCGTGCCTTTGCATCCGTGTACGCGCGCTCAATTGCGTTCTGGGTCATCGAAGGAAGATCGAGGGAATCTGTCATTGAGGTACTCGGGTGTGTGGATGTACAGCCACTCCGCGCCAGCGTTAGCGCTGACGCCGAGGATTTCGCCACTCGTCTGCGGCGTCGTCTGCAGCAGGGCGCGCGCCGCGCACTCCCAGCGGGAGCACGGTGAGCGCATGTGCTGCGTCGCGGATCGTAGCTCCGCGGCTCCCTTCTGTCGCACTCGCTGTACGCATCATTGAGCGTAGCTCCTGCTGGCGCAGCCGGACGAGGAACTCTCCCGGTGACCAGCCGTGTGTGATTGCCTGGACGAGCAGCGGCGGGGGAGGCAGGCCAGCGGCAGTGAGCAGTGAGAGAATGCGCCGCCGGTCTCTGCGGATCCTGCAGGTGATGCGCTTCAACTGACGCGGAGTGAGCGTGGACACATCGATAGCGCGCAGCGCATCTCGATAGTGTTCGGGTTGCATGCTCATGATCGCCTGAAGCGGATGCGTGGATCCTCCCGGGTTGTCGGTTGTCGTGCTTAGCTCGCCAGCGTGTCAGCTGTCGGTTGGGTCGGCCTGTACGCCGGGCGTGCGCTTCGGCTGCCGAGTGACCCACCCTCGCACGTCAGCCTCTTCGTAGAGACACCGGCGGCCAACCTTGCGATACGCCGGTCCCTTCCCGGTGCTGCGCCAGCTGCGCAAGGTCTCTGCGCTGACCTGCAAGAGCTCTGCGACCGCGACATCGTCGAGCAACCCAATGCCGTTGGCTTTCCCCATACTCTCTCCAAGTACTGAAGCGTTGTCGGTTGCTGTGGAGCGAAGTGGCGCTAAGGAAAAGCGTACATCGTGAACCGTGTTTCTCAAAGACCCTGTCTCACGTGTGCGCAAAATGGCGTACGACCATCCGCGCGATAGCTTCACGCATTCGTGATCCTGCAGACCAGCGGCAAGCGCAACGCGATTGACGAGATGCGATCCTACTTCTGTCACGCCCCTCACCGGCACGCGAAGCGACCTGCGTCCGCGTGCGGTCAAATCCTGCTCTGCATGCCCTTCGAGGGCGCATTCAGCGCCACCGCGCAGCGTCTGCCGGAGAATGTCAGCAACGATCTCTGGGTTCGTTGCACGAAATGCGGCAGCTGGAATTGCTTCACGCTGCTCGAGGTCGGGCGGCCGGCTGCGTCGCCGCTCACCGCAGGGGTGACGGCTCGCGGCACACCCTCGCGTGTACCTGGCGTGGCAATGTCCGGCGCCGCCGCTCGTGGTCCGGCATACCCGCTGGTGGTCACCGCCTGCACGGCGCACGCCGGAAGCGCTCCAGGGGACCACCGCGGTCCCTGAGTGTCCCGCGGCATGAGACAACTGCGATGCAGCATCTTTAGGGCTCGCAGACGGAGAGGACGCGGACCGCCCGAGCGGCGAGGCATCCGGAAAAGGTTGGGTCCTCCCGCCCCGGGTACCCCCCCCATCAGGGATCAGGCGACCCCTGCCGTTTGTGCAGCCACACGGGGCCGTAGCTGATGCCGTGTCCGTGTCCGACTCTGGCGCGACACAAATACGCGATATCTCGCGCCAGCACTGGCGATTCCGACCTCATGAACGGCATCAAAAGCCGGACCTTCGTCCTCGAGTCGTCGCCGACTGCGTGTTCGGCAACGCGCACGCCGGGAGGCGCCGTGCGCGCTCCTGATAGCTCGCGAGCAGTGGCGGGAGCGGATCGCCCGCGCGGTCCGGGATCACGCCGAGGTGGCGGAGCACGTCCCCGACGGCGAGGAGTTCCGCGATCGCGTCCAGCATCCCTGGGGCGGTGCTCCGCACGGCCGTGCGCGTCTCAAAGAGCGCCAGCTCGTCGTCTTCGAAGTTGCGGAGGGCGGCGCATCGGGAGGCGAGCCAGAGCAGAGCCGCCGGCGATCGCTGCGCCGCACGCCAGGCGGCCGGCCACCGTTCCTGCGCATCGTCGAACCATGCCTCGAGGAGTGCCGGCACGGGGACGCGCCGCGGCAGCTGCGTTGAGACCTGCTCCAGGGCCCACTCGATCACGTGCGTCGCCTCAGCGTGCGTCGCTGGGAGCATCACCATGGCGTGCCTCCGGAGTTGGTGTCGAGCGCCTTCAAGGATGACGCGCACGGCGCGGTCTGCGTCATGCGGCGCCTTGCCTCACGACGTGGCCGAGGAGCCGCTCAGGCACCCTCGATGCTCCCTGCTCGGCATCCTCCTGGACGCCGAAGCCCGCGAGCTTCCGGCGCCCCGACTCGAACTCATAGGCAATGCCGGCGGCGACCCGCCGCGGGTCGCCCGCGTCCGCCTCATTCGCCAGCAGTTGCAACGTTGTGGCCGCGATTGCCCGGAGTCGGAGCGGGGAAACCAGCGTCGGAGTCACGTTCGCCCCGTGAAGGGCCAAAGCGACAGCGCGCGGCGCGTGCTCGCGAGGGATCAGTCCTGCCCGACCTCCTGCGCCGTCCAGGATCGAGCGAACCTCGTTGACGAGGGGTCGGTGTGCCTCAGAGCCTCTCGCACGCTGGTGCTCAGCGCAAAGGGCGTACAGCGCGCGTTCGACGTCGACACCGGTGTCGGCGCCGGCGAGCACCTCAACGAGCTGCGCCACATCCGCCTGCATCCATCCCGCCGGCGGCGCCGCAGCGGCGACGCGCTCCTCGCAGGAAATCTGGCGCCAGTCCGGCACGTTCCGCTCAGGCAGCGAGCCGACCACCGTGAGCGCCGCGGCCGCGCCGTCGGCGCGGCTGGCGGGCGCGTCGCTCACGGCAGCGCCGACCGGCGCTGCGGGAACTACACCACCCTCACCATCCAGCACTGAAGGTGCTGGTGGTGAGTGGTGTAGTTCTCCTTCCTTCCTTCCTTCCTTCTGGTGGGCAATTGGTGAGCAATTGGTGAAAGCGTTATCTGACAACACTTTGCCGCCGCCGTTTGTGTTTCGCGTTTCCTCAACTGGGACACTCTGAGTGCGCCGTGTACGTGCGCGCTTCGTCGGTGCGGCCTTCGCACGACGCTTCGCGACGGCGGAGTGTGCCGCCTTGGTCCGCTCCTCGACGATGCGATCGACCCGGCCGCGCAGGTGGAAGAGGCAGGCCGCTTCGATCGTCAGCTTGTCCTCGGTGAGCCTCCAACGGCCGGAGCCCTGCAGCTCTTTCCATACCGCCTTGGAATCGATGCCCTCTTTCGTGCAGACGAGGTGTAGCGTCTTGGCTGGCACGGTGCACGAACCGTCCTCGTTCGACCAGGCCGTATTCCGCAGGAAGCGATCGACGCCCGCGGCCACGAATGACAGGAGGCTCATCTGGGCGAGGTCGTGCGCAACGTCATGCTTCAGCCACTGATAGGCCGTCGATCGGCGCGGGGCAGGCGCCGCGCTCTCGTCACCGGACTCGCTCACGGGACCCTCCTGGCATGGGGAGTCCTCCGCACGGCGGGGGTAGGCGATCGGTACCGGCCCCGCATCACGCGGCCCGCCCCGTGCTGGTCGCCGCGGCGTCTGTCTGCAGCCGCAACACGCATGCGCGCACCCGGCACATGAGCCGGCGCCGGTGAATCTCGAGATCAGCTAGGAGCAGGACCGCCTCCGAGGCAGGGCATCGAGCATCCTCAAAGAGGTGCACGAGATCGCGCACGGCGGCGGCGTCAGCGCGAGACGTGGCGAGGTAGGCCCGTGCCGCTTCTCGGACGATCCTTGTAGATTGACGCTCTGTCATTTCACTGCCTGGTGTAGTGTCCAGCGAATAGCGCTCCGCCTTGGCCGGCGAATGGGGCGCTATTCGCGTTTCAGGAGTCTGCGAATTACCTAGAGAGCGTGGCGTTCCCTGTTACCAGCCGCTGGCGAAGCTGGCGATCCCGGAGTGCAATGTCGATCTTCGACATCAACTCTTTGCCGAGGGCATGGCCAAGTGCCGTTCCTGCGGTCGCCGCTCGGCCAGCGTCGACGCCGAGCAAGTCGGCGGTGAGGGTCAGGTTCACCACGACACTCACGGAGCCGATGCTCAGGCCGCCACCCGCGAGTAGGCCGGCAATCGCACCCGCAGACGGAGCCTGCAGACTGAATGGCGCCGGCGTCACGAACGTCGCTCGAAGCGCCGCGATGTCAGTTGCGATGCCCGCGAGGTAGGTGTTCGCGCTCCCCAGCAGTCCCGCAAGGCGTGAGCCGGTGACCTCAGTGATCGAGCGCGTCACGTTGAAGCCACCGGTCCCGGCGGCATCGCCGTCGTTCAGCTCCATCACGGAGGTGATGAAATCAATGAGCGCCTGACTCCCTTCCTGAATCGAGAGACCGCCGAACTGACCGAGCGAGACGCGCCCGTTCACGACGTCGTCGTACAGGGCGCGTGCGCGTGTGCGCGCCTCGTTCCGCCCCTCGACCGTGTCGAGATCCAGACCTGTGATCGCAGACGTCAGGGCAGGAAAGCCCGTCTTTGGATCCGTGAGCACCGCCACGCGGCGCCGGAAGATCTCAGCACCGTCCGTCACACCGTCGGCGCGCAGGGTGTCGTCGAGGCGCTGCAGACTGCCGGCGTACGAGTCGATGTAGCCGTTGAGGTCCGCTTTCATTACCAGGTCGCGGAATCCGCGCATCGATTCGTTCGTATCCGAGAGGTCGATACCCAGCGTGCCGGCCAGCGACATCACCTCGGCCACGCTCACGCCGGCGCGCGAGGCGATCAGCGCGGGCAAGTTCTCGATGGTGGCGAGCCACGGCGTATTGGCGAGCTCCGTGAAGAACGATCCGGAGAGCGTCGAGCGAATTTTCTCGGTGGTGCTCCCGGCGAGCGTGGATCCGGCCAGATCGCCGACGCGCGAAGTGAGCTGCCGCAGGGCGCTGGTATTCGCCTGCAGATCGGCCCGACGCTGCTTGTCCGCGGGGGACTCGGAGAAGAGCGATTGCGCCAGCGACGCAATGCCGCCGGCGACGCCGATGCCGATGCCGATCTTGCCCAGCGTGCCGGTGCTGCTCCCGACCTTTAAGGCGTCCTGCAGCTTCGATCCCTGCTCGGCCAAGGCGCCGATCCCTCGCAGTGCATCGACGGCCGCGCGGGGTAGGAGGCCGAGCTTGTCGCCCACAGTCGCAATCTGCTGCGCGAGATCGCCCATCAGCCCGACCTGTGACATCAGCTCACGCGATCCGTTTTCACCGAGCGGCGCCGCATCGAAGTCCTTCGGCGAGCGCGCCGTGATGATCTCGTTGAGCTGCTCCTCGTACTGCTTGCGCAAGGCGAGCGTCTGCGTGGTGTCGATCAGCACGCGGAGCTCGCGTGCGCGCGCATCGAGGATGCTCCGAGAGGTCTGCACGGCCTTTGCTGGATCGGTCTCGCCGGAGAGCTTGTCGGCGCCAACGAGCGCCGTGCGCTCTTTGCTGGCGGCAGCATCCAGCGCGGCGCGCGTGAGGCCAGACTGACGCTCCGCGGCGATCATCTCTTTCTGGAGCAGCTCGAACTGGGTGAGCTGCTTCTCGAGGGCTGCCGAAGCCTTAGGACCGAGCACGCCATCAGAGAGTCGGCTCGCGCCTTCATTTAGGGTCCGCTCCATCGCGGATTGCAGCGCGGCCGCGCTGCCCTGTGTCGCCTCGATCGCTGCGGTCTGCAGCTTCTGGGTCAGCTCCGATGCTTCGGAGACCAGGCGCTCGCTCTCGCGACGGTACTCTTCGGCGCGCCGCTTTGCCTCGGCGGCTGCGGTGCGCAGCTCCGTCGAGCTCCCGCCGGTTCCGCTTCCTTTTCCGTCGCCCTTGCCCGGCTTCTCCTCGCCACCGGCATTCGCGAGCGCGGCCTGCTCCGCACGGCGATTCCGCTCAAGCACAAGTGCCGTATCGAACGCTTCGAAGCTGCCAGGGAAGCGCTCTCCGGGCTGAGCTGTGTCATGGATGAGGCGCATCTGCTGACGCAGGAATCTGAGCTCATCGTCGGTGATACTTCGAAAGAACTCCGGGTTGTCCCGGTTGGCGCCGAACTGCGTCAGGATGCTCGCCGCGGCTCCGCGGCGCTGACGTTCCTCCATGGTCGAGAGCTGCTTGGGTCCCAAGGTGGACTGCAGAATGTCGATATCGCTCTTCAGGAACGCGGCGCCACCCTTCGCGCGATTCAGGGCACGAGCGACGCCCTCGAGCAGGGGTATCGTAGTGCGTCGGAGGAGGTCGCCGAAGTCCGTCCAGGCGCCAGTGAGCTGGTTGCGGATCAGCCGTTCTTGCGCCTCGGACGAGCCGTTGACTTTGGACAGCGCGTCGTTCGTCTCGCCGGTGGACTCGCCCATCCGCTTCAGAGCCGCGGCGGCATCGTCGCCCTTGTTCTTCATCAGACCGAGCACCGCCAGAACGCCAGTAGCGTCTGTGAAGAGCGCGTTCAGCGCTTTCTGGGATCCACCACTCCGCTCTTGGAAGTCCTGCAGGAACTTGACGAGGCCATCGCGAGCCAGCTTTGAAGCGTCGAACTCCGCGGCCAGCGCCCCGTACTTCTTCTTGAAGTCCTCTGTCGGGCGCTGAATATTGAGGATCGCCGAGCGGAGCCCCTCAAAGATCGAGGATGTGACCATGCCGCCATTCGACAGCACGGCTGTTGCGGCGGCGACCTCCTGAAGGCTTACGCCAGCCGATGCTGCCAGCGGCGCGACGAGGCCAATGCTGTGTGCGATCTGCTCGAACGTTGCTTTGCCGAGATTGACGGCGGTGAAGAGCACGTCGCTCGCCTGCCTCGTCGAGATCTGCGATTCCTTCCAAGCGTTCGTCACGGTCGTCAGGCCGTCCACGGCTGTCGTCACGCTTGTGTAGCCGGCGACGCTCGCTTCAGCGGCGGTGCGCAGGTCCGTGATTGCTTCGCTCGCAGTGCGCCCGCTGGACTGCAGCAGGTAGTTCGCTTCGGCGAGATCCTGCACGGATCCCGTCACGGGCACGGCGCTGAAGGTGTCGAGGATCGCCTGGCGCGTTGTGCTGAGGTTGCGCTGCGCGTCCGGTCCCAGCGTTGAGATCTTCGCGAGCGCCGCCTCGAAGTCGACACCGGCTCGCCTCGCGGCGAGCCCCGCACCCGTGAGCGCCGCACCGACGGCGGCGATGCCCAGCGGAACGGAGGAGAGCGCGGGTGAGAGGTTCGCGGCATCGGCCGCCATCCTCCCGAAGACCGAGCTTCGCCCCGGGAGGGCGTTCGCGACGCGTGCAAACTGCTGCAACTCGCTGTTCGAGCCACGGACGGCGCGATCAAACTGCGAGGTGTCGAGGCGCATGCGCGCCAGCAGCTCGGTGCTGCGCATCAGGCGTCATCTCCGTCAGGCTTCACCCGGAGCCGATCACTCGCGAGGTATGCCATGGAGAGCACCTTGGTGATCGAGTGCGTGACGGCGAGCTCGCGAGGATCGAGGTGGGTCTGTGCGCCGACTGCCTCGAAGAAGGCTGCCCAGGATGCGCGCTTTCCACCGTCGCGCACCGGCACAGGATCGATGAGCTCTTGGCACGCGGCCAGGCTGGCGCCAAACTGGTGCGCGGCGTGGGAGATGGCGAGCAATTCGGCCGGCGTGAGCGCCACGATGCGCTCCGGGACTATCGGCTCTGAATCCGTCGGCCTGAACGGCAAGCCCGCTCCCTCGCTTGTCCAGGTCCAGACGATCAGCTGCGTGACATAGGTCACGGCGGACGCCAGCTGAATGCCGCTGTCGATCTCGATAAGCGTCGCATCATCGCCGATCATGCGCATGAGGCGTGCGACGAGCCGGTCGAGCTGCGCGTCGAGCACCTTCAGCTGGAGCATCGTCTCGAAGCTCTTCGGGTAGACGGCGAAGCCATCGAGCCCTGAGACGGGCAGGGGCGCTTCGCGAATCGCCGCGGTCACGAGCTCATCAGCGCTCGCCTCGGCATCGTTCTGTGGCAGTGGCTTCGCGAGCCACGCGCGGAGCTGGCCGTAGTACGTCAGCCAGGCGTACGGGTCGGAGTAGTCAGCCGGCGTCGCGTCGATCAGCTGCTCGGCTGGCACGATGCGACGCCGGCGCACCTGTTCGGCGAGTGGCGCGCAGACCGCATCGAGTGTCGCGGCGCTGAGGCCTTCGGCGCTGGATTCACGCGGTTCGGTGGTGCTCATGCGGAGGTACCTCGGGGAGAAGTGTGGTCGCTCAGGGCGCATGCTGCTTGGCGTAGACCCTGGCGGATTCGAGCAGCGCGAACTGCTCGAGGAGGTCGGACGAGTCGTCCGCGAGACAGAGTCCGAGCTCGGCGCAGGAGACCAGCCAGGCGCACACGTCGTCCGGGTCGCTCGGTCTCGCCCGGGCCCACCGTGCGGCGGCGTCAGGATCGACGGCGCGCATCGCCACGAGCATGGCCGCGCACTCGTGTGCGCATGCGGCGGCGGCGCTGTCCGTGCCGACCGATGCTGGCGCCGAGGAGTGGCTCGCGCGCACGGCCGTGCGCGTCGCAGCATCGAGTGCAGGCGGCACGAGTTTGGCGGGATCGGCGCCGCGTTCGAGCTGCGACTGCAAGCGCTCCCAGGGTGCACGCGCACGCCCGTGCGGCGTGATGAGGAACGCCCGCTTCGCATAGGCGTTGGCGCACGCGCGGAGCCCGCCTCGCTCCGCCTCGGACAGCAGCTGCACCGCGTTCGGCTCCGGGAGGAGGCCTCGCGCGGTCACGTCATGCGCGAGGGTGGTGCACATCTGCAGGTAGTCGGTGAGCGTCAGCGACATGCGCCGCGCGCCGGCGCTGCGATGCGGCGCGAGGTGCTCACGCGGCGGCACCGGTGCTCGGCAGGTTGTCAATCCACCGGGTGATTTCGTCGGCGCGATACCGAACCGCGGCGCCCAGCTTCACGAATGCCGGGCCCGTGCGCTTCGATCGCCAGTTCTGCAGGGTCTTGATCGCGAGGCCCGTCATGGCGGCGACCTGCCCCTCCGTCAGCAGTTGCGGCATCGCCGCGCTCTCCTGATCCTTCATGCTCCCTCCCGAGTGCCGTGATGTCGTCGTTTCGAGTGGTTACAGGGTGTCGTCGGGATGGCTAGCGGAATACGCCGTGATGTGGGTAACTTGTGGACATGAACGAGCAACTAGTTACCACCTTGGCCGGCCGTCTCGCGCACGTCGCCCGGCGTTTCGTGGATGAGCAGCGCCGGAACGGTGAGGCAAACGATGAGCTCGCCCGTATCGAGCGCGCATGCCGGCTGCTCGGCGAGGGTCGCGCCGGCTGGTCGGTATCGACCCTGAAGACGGCGATGGGGCGGAAGGCGCCGGCGCGCGAGGACCAGCTGCCGCACCTGTCCAAGCTGCTGCGCTTCTGTGAGGTGGCCGACGTCAACGCGGAGTGGCTCTTCACCGGGACTGGCCCTGAGCGTCGTTCGAGCCTGCAGGATGGCGCCACGATCAGCCAGGAGCGGCTCGCCGCTGAGCTGGCGGCCTCCCTGCATAAAGCCTGCGAGGAGCGGTATGCATTCTCGACGTATGGCGTCGAGATCGACGCCGAGAAGCTTCTCGAGCTCGTGCGCGTCGAGATCCTTGAGCGGGTCGCAGACGACGCCAGCCGCTACTACGAATGGGTCACAGGGCGGCGCGCGCTGGCAACGGTCGGCGAAGCGATGCGCGATCACTATGGCAATCGCGAGACCGCTGATTCAGAATGGGCACCCGGCGAGGTTGCGCTGCTCGACACGGCCTACCACCTGCAGGTTCTGCAGCATCGCGCTCCGCGGTTCGTCACGCGCGCGCCGATCTATCCACTTCCCGTTTCGGAGCGTGGCGACATCGACGTGCGGCCGGCTGCGGAGGCATCACCGGCGTAGAAACGAGAAACGGCACCGAAGCCGGTGCCGTTTCTCATGCCCCCCCCCAACCAGGTGCCTCCGCGGGAGAAGGGCCCGGGACACCTGACGTCTGGCACTGGTGTGAAGCGCGCGGCTCAGCCCACCAGCGCCGGGTAGCTGTCGCGGTAGTGCTTCTCCGCGGCAGGCGTGTTCACGAGCGCGCGGAGCTGGTCGGCGCGATCCGCCGTGACGAGCATCACGTGCGCGAGCTGGCGCATGGTCTCTGTCGTCATGAGCCCGAAGTGTGCGCGACCGTCCTGCTCCCAGCACGGCATGAGCTGGCCATCGTCCTTGGATCCGTCGGGTACGTGATAGCGGCCGACGGAGAGCATCTGCTTCGAGTGCAGGGCGGACTCCCCGCCAAACGTGACGTTGAACTCGGCTGACGTCTGCTCGATGGTGAGTTCGATGAACTCGTGCAACTCGTTGCTGCTGGCGGTTGTCTGCTTCGCGGCCGTGCGCTTCTTCGTGGACATGGTTCGGTGGGTTGGGGAGGGCAGGATGATCACGCGCGCCGGCGCCGTGCGCTGGTGATCGGTGTGACGGTGGGTACTGGCGCCTTGGCTGCAGCGTCGAGGGCGACAGAGAGCTTCTCCGCCGCACGGACGCCGGTCGAGGGGATGAGCTTCGCGTAGCGCTGCGTCGCGCGTGCGCTTTTGCGGCCGAGCATCGCTTGCACTTCGACGAGGCTGGTGCCCGCATTGATCGCAAGGGAGGCGGCCGTGTGTCGAAGATCGTGCAGCCTGGCGCCGCGAAGATCCGCGGCGTGCCGCACGGCCGCCTTTCCTGCGCCTACAGCCCGAGCTCACGCATCCAATGCAGAACGCTGTCTCGGTCCGTGTCCGTCTGCGGCCACAGGCTCCCGGAGTGACAGAGGCGCAGCAGTGCCTCCCACGACTCGCGGGAGTGAGTGTACTCGCGAAAATCACCGGTGAAGGCGCCGCGCGTGCGCACCCAGCGCGAAACCTTTCCCAACGCGGTGTGCAGCATGATGTAGTCGCCAGGCTGCGCAGGGTGTGGCCAGACCACCGCTTCTCGGACTTCGAGCGATATCAACTCGCGCCAGTCGATCGCGACCGGCGCCTCAGTGAAATCGCACGATCGAACCACACGAAGCGCTGAAGGTGATCGACCGGCGCTGGTGGCGGTGGCGAGCTGCTTCGGTGCGCCGCGCTTCTTGGTCGTCATGGTCTCGGGGCGTTGGGAGGGCGGGATGGTCACACGCGCCGGCGGCGTGCGCTGGTGATCGGTGTGACGGTGGGTACTGGCGCCTTCGCTGCAGCGTCCAGGGCGGCGGAGAGCTTCTCCGCGGCACGGAGGCCGGTCGAGGGGATGAGCTTCGCGTAACGCTGTGTGGCACGTGCACTCTTGTGGCCCAGCATCGCCTGCACTTCGACGAGGCTAGCGCCCGCATTGATCGCAAGCGAGGCGGCGGTGTGTCGAAGATCGTGCAGCCTGGCGCCGCGAAGATCCGCGGCATGCCGCACGGCCGCCCAGAGGCGCGTGATTGTGCGGAGGTGCGTTCTCGGGCTCTTGGGCGAGGGGAAGCACCAGCGCGACGCGACCAGGCGCGGAACCGCTTCGAGGATCGCGAGCGCTTCCGGGGAGATCGCGCGCACGGACTCGTCGGTCTTGGTGTCGGGCAGGATGATCACGCCGAGATCGCGCCGGATCATGCTCCACTCGAGCGAGAGAATCTCGGTGCGGCGCCAACCAGTCAGCAGCGCGAAGCGCAGGGCCGCGATCGCGACGGGGCTCGCTGAGAATGGGGTCTCGACGCCTACCGAGGGGCGGTGCTTCGCCGTCGCGCCGGTCGCTGGCGTCCGTCGGAACTCCGGCGCCGGCGGGATGCCGACGGTCGCGGCGAGCTCGATGGTGCGCAGCAGTCGCGCGCACTCTTCGGGCGAGAGGAAGCGCTCCTTCTCACGCTCGACGAGGCCAGCGGACTTCGCCGACGGTACCGGGCACCGACCCGTGACGAGCTCGCGCTCATCCGCGGCGTAGCTCCAGACGGACTTGAGGAGGCGCCGGAGCGTCCTGGCGGCACCTTCACCACCGGTCGCCCGCGGCCGGAGCACCTTCCCCTCGATGGTGCGGCTCGGCCGTGGCTCCCGCGTCACGCCCGCCGGCAGCTGCTTCTCGGCGACGGTGCGCAGCAGCTCGCGGACGTCGGACTGGGTCAGCTGCTGCAGCGGGGTCGCGCCGAGGTCGCCGGTCAGGGCGGTGGCGATTGCGGACTCGTACAGCGCCACCGTGCCCGCCTTGAGCTGGTGGCGCCGGTCCCGCACATAGTCCCGCGCGAGACGCTCCAGGGTGTGCAGGCTCGCGGCGCGCACGGCGTCACGCTGCTCCCTCGAGATGCGCTTCGCGGAGTCGCGCAGTTCCCGAAGCTGAGTGTTCTCCTTCACGCGCTCGGCCGCCGGATCGCGACCCGTGAGCGCAAGGCTCTTTGCCGCGAGGGCCTCGCGCCGCGCGACGTTCGGCGGGACGAGCGGGAAGCGGCCGAACGTCATGCGGAGCGTGCGCCGATCGCCGCGCACGCGATAGTCGAGGGTGTAGGTCTTCACGCCACCGGGAGACACCTGCACGGCGAAGCCCGTGAGCGCGCCGGCGCCGGCGTCGCGCACGCGGTACTGCACGCCGGTGACCGGGAGCAGGTCCACCGTTGGCGCCGTCAGGAAGTGCGGCGCGGTGGGGTTGACGACGTTGCTGGGGCGACGAGGCATTGAACGCGGGTGCGGCCGGCGGAGTGGTTGACTTGGTGGCTGACTTGGCAACCGTGACCGCTCTCGAAGCCGCCGCTCACCACCTGGTGGTGAGTCAGCCACTACAGTCAGCCACGCCCCGACGATACAGGAGGAATACGCGGGAACGCAAGGGAGGCAACGGGATTCACGCTGTCGCGTAACTCGTTGCCTCGCCGTAGTGTGGGGAAGTGCAGGGAGCCGGAGAGTGGTGTGTAACTTAGCCTTCCAAGCTTGATGTCGCGGGTTCGAGTCCCGTCTCCCGCTCTGGGCCCCGAACGACGAACGCTCCAGCCACCCGGCCGGAGCGTTCGTCGTTTCACACGCGCCCTCTCGTGCTCTCGGCGCTGCGAGCCCCCTACGGCTTCGCCGGCACCACCACCTTCTTCGCCGAGAACGACTCCTGCACCTGGCTGGCGATGTCCACCTGCCCCGACATCTCGTTGCCCGCCAGCGTCGTCGTCACCGTCATCACGATCGGGTTGCCACCGTAGTTGATCGTGTACGCGAACTTCACCGCCGTCCCCGTCACCGTCCCCACCAGCGGCGCATCGCCCGACTCCCGCTTCACCGTGCCGGTCAGCTTCTCGCCGTCCTGCAGGAACTGGATCCGGAACTGCCGCGCGCCCCCCGGCGTGTTCATCGACGCATCCCACTCCCCGGTGATGCCCTGCGCGAACGCGCTCGAGAGGGCAACGACGCTGAACGCCAGCGACACCAGCAGCTTCCTGACCATCGGGATCCCCCTGAGGAAAGCGGCGCACGGGCACCCGCCGCGCGCACGGAATGCCCGAACGCTACACAGGCGCGCCGCACACTTCAAACCACCACGCGTCACCGCCGCACAACGACGGACGCCGCGCCCCCCTCACCCCGCCCGCAGCACCCCGTGCAGCGACTGCAGCTCACCGGCCGAGAGCTGCCCGTCCCGGCGGCAGGAGGCATGGAGGTGCGGCGACACCGTCAGGAACTCCGCCGCGTTCGCGGCCCGCACCCCCCCGCCGGGCACCACCTCCACCGGCGACACCCCGTGCCGCCGGGCGGACACCCGGGCATTCTCCACGTCGCCGGCCAGCACCGCCAGCCGCTCCTGCAGCGTCAGCACCGAGGCATCCCAGCCCAGCACGCCGGCGGTCACCACCCGCACCATCCCGAGCGCCGTGATGTCGTCCATGCCACGGCGGCGGTCGGCCAGCAGGTCGAAGCAGCGCAGGAAGGCCACGATCAGGCCGAACCCGTGCGCCACCTCCCGCATCCGCGCACAGGCCTCCATGTCCACGTGCCCGTCGGGCGTCAGCAAACCGATCGCCACCGAATGTGCCCCCGCCCGCGCACTCGCCTCGATCTCGCGCAGCGAGTCCTCGAGGATCCGCGGCGTGGTCGCGAATGCCGCCACGTCGAGCGCGTCACTGTTCGTCATGCTGCGCGGCCGGATCATGCTCACGATCTTCGTCCGCGTGGGATCCACGCAGGCGCGGGCTCCGCGCACCAGCGCCATCGTCGGCGTCCAGCCTTCGCTGGACAGGTCGTCGCAGAGCTCCAGGCGATCGGCGAATGGGGCGGCGAGTCGCGCGGACTCCACGGAATCGAGCGGCACTTCGAGGGTGCGGGGCATGTCGGAACGGTGAGTGGGCGGGAGGGGGAATTGGTGCTACTGCGACCGCTGGCTGCGGACCGAGTCGATGGCGGCCAGCCGCTCACGGGCCTTCTGCGCGATCACCTTGTCCGGGCCGGCGGTGCGCAGGGCGCGCTCGGCGGTCGCGCGCGCCTGCACCAGGTCACCGCGCGCCTCGAACAAGCGTGATTCATTCAGCAACAGCGAAACGTCCTGCTCGGCGCGATCGAGTTGGAGGCTCGGCAGCAGCGTTCGCGCCCGGGCCAGCGTCCGCGCTCCGCTCGCGAGGTCACCGCTGCCGATCTCGGCGCGCGCCCGGACACCGAGGGCGAACGTGAGCTCGGACAGGTTGCGCGGCACGAGCACCTCGAGCGTGGCCAGCGAGGAATCCGCGAGTCGTCGCGCCCTGGGATAGTCCCCGGTCGCATTGAGCAGGTTCCCGAGTCGGGAGATCACGATGGCCGTCGTCAGGTGTCGCGGCCCGTTGGCGGCGGACATCATGCGCAGGCCTCGCTCGAGCACCGGCGCGGCCCGCGCGTATTCCGCGCGCATGGCGAGCATGGTCGCCCAGTTCACGAGGAGCACGGCGAGCTCCTCCCGGCTGCGAAGCGAATCCTCCGAGAAGAGGGCCGCGGCGCGCGTGAACGCGCTGTCGCTCGATTGCGGCCGCCGCAGGTAGGCCAGCCCGACCGCGCGCGTCGCCTCGATCGTCGCGATGATCGGACGGCGCGGCTGCCGCGCCCGCCCCTCCTGCGCCGCCGCCTCGGTCAGCAGCGCCACGCCGTCCTCGAGCTTCGAGAGATGATGGATCATGAGCTGCCCCATCGCGAACTTCGCGATCGTGCTGGCTTCGGGCGGCGCATCCGGCAGCCGCCCGTAGCGCGCCAGCGCCCCCGTGATCAGCCGCTGCGCCTCGGCACCGCGCCCGAGCTGGTTCTGCACGAGGGCCGCGATCGTCATGTCATTCGCCATCTCGAGCGAGGTGTCGCCCACGCTCTGCCGGTGCAGCACCTGCGCGGAATCGAGCAGCCCGATCGCCGACTCGTAGCGGTTGAACCGGCGCTGGCTGCGCGCGAGGGCGGTGTAGAGATCCGCCCGCGAGCGCGGATCCGTCGGGAAGGCCGCCGGCACCTGCACCCCCGTCGAGTCCAGCAACTCGGGCAGCGTGATGTCCTTGCTCAGGATCATCCCCCCGAACAGGCTGCCGTCTGCCGCGCCCACCACGGTCTGCAGGAACGTCACCATGCTGTTGGCGCGGGCTGCCTCGCTCGTCGCGCGCGCGGCCGCCGCCGTCGCCAGCCGCGCCGAGCGCATGGCGAGCGCCGTGCCGGCCACCATCGCCACCGCAGCCAGGCTCACCCCCGCCACCAGCGCGCGCTGGCGGCCGGCGAACTTCGCCACCCGGTATCCCAGCGTGTCGGGACGCGCCTGCACCGGCATGCCGCGCAGGTAGCGACGCAGGTCGGCGCTGAAGGCCTCCGCACTCGGGTACCGGCGTGCCGGCTCCTCGCGCAGCGCCTTCAGCAGGATGGCATCCAGCTCGCCCCGCAGCACGTTCCGCAACGCGGTGCCGGTGGGCAACTGGCACTGCCGCGCGTGCGCGTCCGTCACGACGTCACTCGGCGCCCGGAGCGGCGTGCCCGCACCGGTGTCGCGCTCGGCCCCGTACGGGGAGGCACCCGTCAGCAGCCGGTAGAGGATCACACCCAGCGAGTACACGTCCGACACCGTCGTCACGTCGTCGCCGCGCAGCTGCTCCGGGCTGGCATACGCCGTCGTCAGCGGGGTGGAACCGGCGCGGGTGAACTCCGTCTGGTCGCCGGTGCGCTCGTCGTCGCCGGCGGCCAGCTTCGCGATGCCGAAGTCCAGCAGCTTCACCACGCCGTCGCTCGTGACGAGGATGTTGTTCGGCTTCAGGTCGCGGTGCACGATCAGCTTCGCGTGCGCGAACTCCACCGCCGCCAGCACCTGCCGGAACAGGTCGATGCGCTGCGGGATGCTGCGCTGCTGGTCGTCGCACCAGGTGTCGATGCGCGCACCGTCCACGTATTCCATCACCAGGTACGGGATGCCGTCCGCGGTGCTCCCGCCGTCGTA
The DNA here is from genome assembly GCA_020851035.1 of Gemmatimonadaceae bacterium. Lineage (NCBI taxonomy): Bacteria > Pseudomonadati > Gemmatimonadota > Gemmatimonadia > Gemmatimonadales > Gemmatimonadaceae > Gemmatimonadaceae bacterium. The sequence goes on from JADZDM010000033.1 coordinate 84,782, forward strand.
GAGCGCGGCGATGTTCGGGTGCTCCAGGCGGGCCAGGATCCGGCGCTCGCGCCGGAAGCGCCACGCCATCTCCGGCTGGTCCAGCCCGATCGCGAGGGTCTTGATCGCGACGCGCTTGTCGAGCGACGTGTCCACGTGCCGGCCGGCATACACCACGCCCATCCCGCCGCGGCCGATCTCCCGCTCCACGCGGTACGCCCCCACCACCTGGTCCAGCAGCCGCGGACGGAGCGGCAGCCCGGCGCCTGGCCCCCGCTCCCCGGACGACACGAGGAAGTCGTCGTCGTCGTCGCCCGTGGCCAGCAGGCTCTCCACCTCGCGTTGCACCAGGGTGTCGCCCGCACACAGCTCGGCGACCAGCGCGGCCCGGCCCGCCTCGGGCGCGGACCGGGCGACGTCGAACACCTCCGTGATCCGCACCCACGCCTCGGGACTGACGCTCATGCCGGCTTGCTCCGTACGGGTCGGGATCACGGGAGCCCGGCCCCCGTCACCATCGGTCGTCCAACGCCCACACCCCCACACGCGAATATCATGGCAGATTCAGCTCATCGCCGCCGTCCGCCCCCTCGCCCCGCCCCCATGCTCCGCCGCACCTCGGTCGCCCTCGCCGCCGTCCTCACCGGCTGTGCCCACGGCCGCGCCGCCCTGCCGACCCCCGACGCCGCCATGATCGCCCGCGCGCGGGGCATCCACGAGCGCGTCCTGACCATCGACACGCACGTCGACATCGCCCCGGCCAACTTTCGCGCCGACACCCTCAACTACGCCACCCGGCTGCCCCGCACCCAGGTGGACCTGGTGAAGATGGAGGAAGGCGGGCTCGACGGCGCCTTCCTCATCGTCTACGTCGGCCAGACGCCGGAGCTGGACAGCGCCGCCTTCGCCCGCGCCAACGCCCAGGCGCTGGAGAAGTTCGCCGCCATCCGCCGGCTCGCCGAGCAGATCGCGCCGCAGCGCGTCGGCCTGGCCACCACCGCCGCCCAGGCCCGCGCCATCTACGCCAGCGGGCGCAAGGTGGTGTTCATCGGCATCGAGAACGGCTTCCCGATCGGCGCCGACATCACCAACGTGCGCCGCTTCTACGACCTCGGCGGACGCTACCTCTCCCTCGCCCACAACGGCCACAGCCAGCTCTCCGACTCCAACACCGGCGAGCGCGACGGCGTCTGGCGCTGGAACGGCCTCTCGCCGCTCGGCCGCCAGGTCGTGGGGGAGCTGAACCGGCTCGGCATCATGATCGACATCTCGCACCCGTCGAAGGCCTCGATGATGCAGACCATCGAGATGACGCGCGCCCCGATCATCGCCTCGCACTCCGGCGTGCGCGCCCTCTGCAACCACAGTCGCAACCTCGACGACGAGCAGATCCGCGCCATGGGCCGCAACAACGGCGTGATCCAGCTCGTCGCATTCAACAGCTACGTGAAGTGTGACCCGAAGCAGGACGCGGAGCGCAACCAGATCCGCGCCGCCGCGATCGCGGCGCTGCGCGCGGAGTTCGGGATCACCGCCACCGCCCAGGCCGACGTCCGTCGCGCCGTCGAGGCGCTGCCTTTGGAGCGCCGCAACACCTACCTCGCGAAGCAGGAGGAGATCATCTCCCGGCGCACGCTCGGCGACACGCCGGCCACCGTCAGCGACTTCGTCGATCACATCGACTACGTCGTGAAGATGATCGGCATCGACCACGTCGGCATCTCCAGCGACTTCGATGGCGGCGGCGGCGTGAATGGCTGGCGCAACGCGGCCGAGACCTTCAACGTGACGCTCGAGCTGGTCCGCCGCGGCTACACCGAGGAACAGGTCGCGAAGATCTGGGGCGGCAACCTGCTGCGCGTGATGGAAGCGGTGGAGCAGGTCGCGGCCGCGTCAGGCGCCAGCCCGCTGCGCCAGTAGCCGCGCCCCGCCCGTGGGTGCCGCCACGGCGCCCGCGCCGCCGAAGGTCGCCTCCGCAGGTTCACGCTCCAGACATGCCCCCGAGGCACCACGATGTCGGCCCGGTTCGCGCTGCTCGCCCCGCTGCTGCTCCTCCTGCCGTCCCGCACGGGCATGGCGCCGCCCCGGTTCACGCCGCTCCAGCCGGAGCTGCTCGGCACCGGCACCAGCTTCACGAATGCCGCCGCCGACTACGATGGCGATGGTGACCTGGACCTGTACGTGGGCTTCGGCGGCGCCCCCAACCGCCTCTACCGGAACGATGCCGGCACGCTGGTGGAGGTCGGCGCCCGCGCCGGACTGGCGATCGCCCGCGGCACCCGCGCCGCGGCCTGGGCCGACTACGACGGCGACGGTGACCCCGACCTGCTGGTCGGCTACGCGCCGGGGCCTGCATCGGTGGTGGCGCTCTATCGCAACGATGCCGGCACCTTCGCCGACGTGACCGCAGCGGCCGGCGTCGGACTGGCCACCGGCGGTGTGCGCCAGCCGTCGTTCATCGACTTCGATGGCGACGGCGACCTCGATCTCTCGATCGCCTTCCGCGATCGCGCCAACGCCCTCTTCCGCAACGAGCGCGGCACCTTCCATGAGATGGCCGACAGCGTCGGACTCGCCGATCCGCGCAAGAGCGTCGGCGCGCTCTGGCTGGATGCCGACGAGGACGGCGACCTGGATTTCCTCGTCGCGAACCAGGACGGCGACGCGAACGCGCTCTTCCGGAACGACGGCGCGCGGTTCACCGACGTGGGTGAGGCGATGGGCGTGGCGTGGGGCGGCCGTGCGCCGAAACTGGCCACCAACGGCAGTGTGCGGCCATGCGCCGCCGATGTGGATGGCGACGGTCACTTCGACCTGGCGTTCGCCAACTACGGCCCGAACGGCCTGCTGCTCCGGCGTGGACCGGTGTTCACCGACGTCTCCGCCGCGTGGGGAGTGGGTCGGGATGGCCGCTACGACACCTGCGCCTTCGCCGACTACGACCACGATGGCCGGCTGGACCTCTACGTGAACGGCACCGTCACCGGCGGCACGAGTTATCCCGACGTGCTCCATCACCACACGGGGACGGCCTACGCCGACGAGACCCCGGAGAACATCAGTGCACTGCAGGCCGATCACGGTGCCCTCTGGTTCGACATCGACCGCGATGGCGACCTCGATCTCGCGCTCACCGGTGCCCAGGCCGCCGGCATGCACCTGGTGCTGCGCAACGACCTGGACGCCGCCGCGGCCCGCCGCTCACTGCAGGTACGCGTGCTGGATGGCGCCGGACGGGCAACCCGCGCCGGTGCCGAGGTGCGCGTGTATGCGGCCGGCACGCGCCGGCTGCTCGGCGCCGGCCTGGTGGACACCGGTTCGGGTTACAACGCGCAAAGTGACATGTCGGTGCACATCGGTCTCGCGCGCCTGCAGCGCGTGGACGTCGAGGTCACCTGGCCGTCGCGCGGCACCCGCCGTGTGGTGCACGCACGCGGCATCGCACCGGGCCGGCACGCCGGTGGTGCCCTCGTGGTGCGTGTGCCATGAGCACGCGGCGACTGGTGCACTGCGCTGCGCTGGTGGCAGCGCTGCTGCCCGCCGTGGCACACGGGCAGTGGAGCAACCGGTATCCCAAGGTCGCCGGCTTCAGCCACCACGTCTATCTCGAAGGCTACGAGCTTCCGCTGCTCACCAACGGCCCGATGGATCCGGCCCCGTCGCCCGACGGACGCCGGGTGGCGTTCGCCTCGCGCGGCTGGCTCTGGCTCCTCGACCCGGCCACCGGCGTGGCGCGCCGCATCACCCGCAGCGGTGGCATGGATTCGCGGCCGCGCTGGAGCCCGGATGGCCGCTCCATCGCCTTCGTGCGCGATGACGGGCGTCTGCTCTCGATTCGCGCGCTGGAGGTGGCCAGCGGTGTCGAATCGGCCCTCGTCACCGACAGCGCGATCGTGCTCGACCCCGCCTGGGCGCCGGACGGGAAGTCGCTGTTCTACAGCTCCGGGATCGCCGGCGACATCGACGTCTGGCGGCTGGACCTGGCCACGCGCGAGCGGACGCGCATCACCGACGCGCAGGGCAGCCTCGAGCTGCAGCCACTGCCGACACCCGACGGCCTCGCGATCGTGTATCTCGCCAAGACGCGGGCCGGTGCGGACCTGGTCCGCCGGCGCACACTGGCCACCGGCGAGGATCGCGTCCTCGCAGCGGGCAACATCCTCTCCATGACGCGAGGCGCGCTGAGCCCCGATGGCCGCACGCTGGCACTGAGCTGGCCCACGCAGGAAGGGTACGAGCTTCGCCTCACCAGCGCGCTGCAGCAGGGGGCGACGGTGGCGCTGTTCCGCGACGAGCGCACGGTGCCGCTGGCACCTGCGTACAGCGCCGATGGGGCGACGATCTGGTTCGCGCGCGCCGATGCAGCGCAGCGGCTGGCACTCATGCGCCAGCCTGCGGCCGGCGGCGCCGCGTCCATCGTGCCGGTGACATCGTGGGACTGGGGCACGCGGACGGCGCGGCTCCGCATCGTCACCCGCATCGGCAGCGGTCCGCCGGTGCCGGCGCGGCTCGCCGTGGCAATGCGCGACGGCCATCCGATCCTCGCCGACAGCGGCCACGTCCGCTTCGACGGACAGAACGGCATCCCGTTCTTCTACAGTGACGGCGCCACGGAACTGACGCTGCCGGCCGGTGACGTGGTCGTGACGGCGGTGCAGGGGCTGGCCACGCCGCCCGCCTCCGCGCTGGTGACACTCGACCCCGGCGAGGTGCGGACGATCACGGTGTCCATGACGCCGGTCTGGGATGCGCGCGCGAACGGCTGGCTCAGCGGCGAGCATCACTTCCACCTCAACTACGGCGGGCCGTACCACCTCGCCCCCGACCTGCTGGTCCAGATGGGGCGTGCCGAGCGCCTCGACGTGCTCACACCCATGCTCGCGAACCTCGCGCAGCGGTTCGAGGACCAGCCCCTCTTCGACTACCGCCACACCCGAGGCACGCCGTGGATCGTGTGGGCGCAGGAGGTGCGCGCACACTTCTTCGGCCACATCGGGCTGCTCAACGGCAGCCGCCTGTTCTGGCCCTGGATCTGGGGCCTCGGATACGACGTGAACCAGCGCGACGACCGACCCAACGGCGCCGCCCTCGACTTCGCGCGCCAGCATGGTGGTCTCACCACGTACGTGCACCCGGTCAGCGCGCCGGGGCCGTTCGCGACGCCCGCCTCCATGCGCGGCATTCCGCTCGGCTTCATCGCCGACGCCGTGCACGGCAAGGTGGACGCGATCGAGCTCGCCTGCCTCTGGAGCGACGAGCGCGGTACGGCCGAGCTCTGGTACCGCGTGCTGAACGTCGGCATCCCGATGGCCCTGTCCGCGGGCACCGATGCGATGAACAACCTGTACCGGACCATGGCCATCGGCACCACGCGGGTGTACGTGCACCCCGAGCGTCCCGCCTCACTCGCCAGCTACTTCGCCGGCCTGAAGGCGGGACGGAGCTTCGTGACCACCGGGCCGTTGCTGGACTTCCACGTCGGGCGCGCGGGACCGGGCCAGGTCGTCTCGCGCGGCGCGGGTGCGCAGGCGTGGCAACTCGACGTGCACTCTGCCGTGCCCGTGGACACGGTGGAGATCGTCGTGAACGGCACCGTCGTCGAGCGCCGCACCGGCTTCACCACCCCCGGCACGAGGCGCTACACCGGCACCACGCCGCTGCCAGCCGGTGGCTGGATCGCCGCGCGTGTGTCCGGACCGCCCACGCAGGCCTGGCCGGCGATGGACTCGTATGCCTACGCGCACACCTCCCCCGTCTGGATCGACCGCGTGGGCAGCACCGATCCCGCCACGAAGGCCGCTGCCGCCCGCGATCTGCTGCAGGCACTCACCGTCGCCGAGCAGGCACTGGAGATCGGGTATGCCGATGCCGACCACCCGCGCCTCCGTGCGCACTACGCCGCCGCGCGCGGCATCATCGGCGCCTGGGTGACGTCCGACCACTGACGTCGTGCGCGCCGGCCGCCGCCTCAGCTCACCGCGCGGATCAGGTGCCGCGCCGCCGCGCGCGCATGCATGTCGGGATCCTTGAGCATCGCACGCAGCAGCGGCACCGAGGCTCCCAGCCGTGCCGTCGCCAGCGCCTCCGCGGCTGCGATCCGGAAGTCGGGCGGACGATAGCGGCCGTCGGCGCTGCAGAGGCGGATCAGCTTCTGCACCGCGTCCGGCGTTGCCAGCGTGCCCAGCGCGTACAGGAACTCGAGCTGCACGTCCAGCTCCGTCTCGCGCTCCAGCGCCTGCAGCAGCTTCTCGACGTTCGTCCAGTTGCCAGCCTCCGCCAGGAAGCCGCGCACCGCGCGCCGTCGCACCTCGGGTGACGCATCGCGCAGCGCACCGCGCACCGTCGCCCGCGACGTGGCCGTGTCGAGCTGCAGCAGCGCCGTCACCACTGCCGCCCGCACCCGCTCGTCGGCGTGTGTGAGGGTCGCCGTCAGCTCCGGCTCCGACGAGCGCGATGTCATCGCCCCCAGCAGCAGCGCCGCGTTCCGCACCACGAACCACTGCTCGTGGTCCAGCATCTTCAGCAGGTGGTCGGTGCCGCGGCGCACCTCGATCGTGGCGTCGAAGCAGGCCCGCCGCACGTCCATCGACTCGGCCGTCAGCAGGTGCTCGATCAGGATCGCCGCACCCGGCTCGCCCGCGCGGCGGAGCACGGCCAGCGCCAGCTCGAAGGTCTGGCCGCTGGTGGGCAGCGCCGCGACGAGCGCACGCAACACGTCACTCGTCGCCAGGTCGTCGAAGGCCACGGTCCACGGATCGCGCAGCTCGCGCACCGTCACCGACGCCTCGATGATCGCGATGGCCGAGAGGGCGGTGGCCAGCGCCGGCGAGTCCCTGGCGTCCAGCGCGTCCTGCACCTGCACGCGGTACTCCCGCACCCGCTCGGCGATGGCCAGCGGTGCGTCGAGTCCGATGTCGTCGGCGTAGGCGGCCGCCTGGTCGGTGTCCGACTGCCGCGCCGCGGGATACACCTGCACGTCCCACAGGGCAGCGACGCGCAGCTCCTCGAAGATCGTCGGCGTATCGCCGCCCTTCACCGGCTTGCGTGCCAGCAGCATCGCCAGCTTGAGCAGCTCGCGCGGCACCGCGCCGGCCGTGATGCTGATCCGCGCCACCCCGTGCATCGTCATCGCCAGCATCAGCCGCTGGAGCTGTGGCACCGGGCGCTGGAGCTTGTGCCCGTCCACCACCATCCGCCCCTCCTGCAACTGCACCGTCAGCGAGTGCGACCGCGAGAAGCGGCGCACGCGCAGCAAGCCGCTGCGCACCATGGTCAGGTCCGCCGAGGTCTGCACCTCCTCCAGCAACAGCGCGAGCGACTTGGCGAAGAGCAGGGACTGGTGCATGGGCGGGCTGGCGGGATCCGCCGGCGCCGGTGCGCCCGCGGGCTTCCCGGGTGGGCCGGGCTGCCCCCTGAGTATCGGCCGCTCTCAGCGTTTCCTGCGTTCCTTCCACGTGCGCCCCGCACGCCGCCGCCATCCGTTCCTGTCGCGGCGGCGGTGCCGCCGACAGCTAGAACCTGGCGGCGATGCCGAACGAGAGGCTGCGGCCCGGCACGATCGTCACGTTGTCCGGCTCGCCCCGCTGGCGATCCAGCAGGTTGTCGCCGATCAGGCGCATGGTCAGGGTCCGCGTCAGGTCGTGCGACACGGCCGCCCGCACCCGGGTGACCTCGGGATACGCGATCCAGTAGCTGCGGAGCGCCGCGCCGCTCAGGGTGCGGGCGGGCGCGCCGCCGGTGATCCAGGTCGACGCCAGGGCCAGGCGGTCGTAGTTGATCCAGTCCGCCACCTGCGTGGCGCCCAGCTGCACCTGCCAGCGGCGCGGGGTCCACGTCAGGGTCACGCCGGTGGTGCGTGCCGGCACCGCGAGCATCCGGTCGCCCTGGCGCAGGTCGCCCGCGTAGCCCGGTGCCACCTGGTCCACCCGGCTCTGCACCAGCGACATCGCCGCCGACAGGCTCAGCGCCCCCATGCTCTGCCGCAGCGCGAACTCCCAGCCGCGGTTGGTGATCGCGCCCAGGTTCTCCAGCGCGTAGCCGAACCGCGGTTGCCCGGGGGCACCGCCGTACCCGCCCGCACTGTCGTCATCGGTCTCGTCGTACGCATACGGCACCTGCTGGATCAGCGACGAGGCGCGCTGGTCGAACCGCGTCACCTGCAGCGACGTGTTGCGCCGGAAGTAGAGGTCGAGTCCCGCCTCCACGCCCACCTGCTTCTCCGGCAGCAGGCCGCTGTCCACCGCACCGTAGTTGGTGCCCCGCCATGCGGTCTCGCGCATCGGGTTGCGCGCCGGACGCATGCCCGCGCCGTACGCCAGCCGGCCCTTCACCGTCACGTCGCCATACCGCTGCACCACGCTCGCGCCCACCGACGGCAGCAGGGCGAAGCGGCTGGCGCTGGTGAACCCGTCGTTGCGCTCGCCGCGCAGCCCCGCCGTCAGGAAGACGGTCTCGTGCAGGTCGATGGACGCCTGCATGCCGACTCCGGCGGTGCTCAGCCAGTGGGCATCGTCGCTGAGCCGCATCGGCCGCTGCACCCGCTGCGGCGACACCGACGTGGTGGCATCACGCAACAGCGCGGCGTCGGCGGCGAAGGTCATCGTCGCCGTGCTCGTCTCGCCCAGCGCCAGCCGCCGCACGCTGCTCGCGCGCAGCGTGCCCTTGTCGGCGCCACCCTGCGTGCTGCTGAGCGCCGAGTCGAGTGCCGAGGGCACCGGCACGTAGTCCACCGACAGCCCCGCGAGGCGGTAGCCGTCCACGCCCACCGTGAGCGTGTTCGTCCACGTGGCGTCGGGGGCGTGCGTGATGGTGGTGCCCAGCGTGTACTGCGTCACCCGCTGCCCGTCGCCCGCGAGCAGCGGCTTCGCGCCGGGTATCGTCCGGCCCAGCGCCGAGAGCACCGGGTTCGCCGGTGAGTCGGCCTGTGCCATCCAGAGCCGCGCCGTGCCCGAGACGATGGTGCGCGACGACACCCGCCGCGCGCCGGCGTCGATGCTGAACTGTCGCGTGCCGCCATCCGGCACGATCGCGCCGGTGGTGGTGAGCGCCAGCACAGCGCCGGCCGAGCGTTCCGCGCTGCCCGCGCGCAGTGACAGTGTGTGTTCCTGCATGAAGGCGGGCGCGGCCGAGTAGTCGGACCGGGCGGTGCCGGCACTCGACCGCAGGCTGGCATCGGCCCGGCCGTTGCGCGCGCCGTCGTGCCGCAGCAGCACGTTCACCACGCCGCTGATGGCGTCCGCGCCGTACAGCGCCGCGCCCTGCGGCCCGCGGATCACCTCGATGCGGTCGATCGCGTCGGCGCTGATCCGCGTCAGCAGCAGCGGGTTCGCCAGCTCGATGCCGTCCACGAACACCTTCGGCGAGCTCACACCGAACGAGCTGGCGCCGCGCATGCTGCCGAAGCGCGTCAGCAGCGTGGTGGGCGCATCGGCCCAGATCCACACCCCGGGAATGGTGCCGTTCAGCGCCACGGCCAGCGACGGCGCCGCGGCACCGCGCAGCTCGCTGCCCTGCACCACGTCCACCGCGTAGGGCAGGCTGCGCTGGGCACCACCGTTGGCACTCCCCGTCACCACCACGCGATCGAGCGTCGCGGTGTGCGCCGCCACCGCCGCCACCGCCTCGGCGCGGTTCGGCGCCAGCACCACCTGCGTGCCGCCGCTGGTGATCGGCGTCACCGCCACGTCGTGCAGCAGCGCCGCCAGCGCCGCACCCAGCGGCATCGGGCCGCGCGGCACGCAGGCCTCCCGGTCCAGCGGCAGCGACTCACTCGAGTACGACAGGCGCACTCCCGCCCGCGCCGCCACCAGGTCCAGCGCCGTGCGCAGTGAGGCACCGCTGGCCTGCAACGTCACCACGCGATCCAGCGGCGCAGGCCAGGTGCGCACGCTGTCGCGGGCCGGCACCGGACAGGGGCTGGCCTGCGCGACGAGCGCGCCGCTCGTGACCACGCTCGCCGCGCAGCAGAGCAGCGCGCGCACGGCGTGACCGGACGGCGAGGTCATGGCCGTGAGGGCGCTCCCGCCGCACCCTGCAGCACGATCGTGTCACCGTGCGAGATGGCGCGCGCACCGAGTGTCAGGCCCAGCACCGTCGCCACACGGTCCAGCGGCTCGCCGGTGAAGTCGGCCGTCACGTGCCGTGAGACCAGCGCGCTGTCGGCCAGCACCAGCGTCACGCCGTACCAGCGGTGCAGCGATTCCTGCACCTCCGACAGCGAGGCGTCGCTGAACGTCAGGCGACCCTCCTTCAGCGCCGACCCCTCGGACGCCGACACCGTGCCCGCGGACACCGCGATGCCGGCGGTCGTGGCCACCGCACCGTCGCCGGCGCGCAGCGTCACGCTCGAGTCGCGGAGGGCGCTGTTCGTCAGCCGCACCACCCCTTCCGTCACGCGCACCGTCACCCCGCTCGACGCCGACTCCCGCACCAGGAACGCCGTGCCGACGTCCTCCACCGTCGTCGTGCCGACGTGGATGGCGAACGGCTTGGCCTCGTCATGCGTGACCTCGAACCAGCCCTCACCATGCAGCGTGAGCCGGCGATGTGTCGTGCCGAAGCCGGGCTCCAGGCGCAGTTCGCTGGCGGGACCAAGGCGCACCCGCGTGCCGTCGGCGAGCGTGATGGCCTTCGATGCGCCGGTTGCGGTCACGTACGCCTCCTCGGCCTTCGGAGCTGCGGTGGAACGCCAGAGGGCGGCGGCACCGGCCACCACCAGCAGGGCGGCCGCCACGCGGAACGGCGTGCGTTGCCAGAGCGGCAGCGGACGCACGGCCTCGCGCGCTCGCGTCGCCCGCCGTGCGGCGAGGTCGTCGACGGGTGGCATCGCCTCGGCGCGACGGCGAGCCGTGACGCGCGCCAGTGCCGCCTCGACATCGATCGGCTCGGCGGTCTCGGCGACCCACCGCGCCATCATGGAGTCGAGCGCTGCATCGTGGACCGGAGTCCCCTCTTCCGGCACGAGGCCGGCCGTTTCATCGCTCATATACCTTGTTGACACCGCTGGGGTCCACTACCCCTACGCCACACCCCGAGGGGCCCAAACTGGGCTCCCACGGTTCCCCGGGTCAAGGACGTTCATCGACGTGTCGCCCAGCGCTCCCTCCAGCCCCGGGTCGGGTTTCCCGCCCGAGGATGTGCAGCGTGCCCTCTTCACCCGGCTGGCGGCGGGGGACGAAGCCGCCTTCGACACGATCTTCCGCACCTGGTACGCCCCGCTGGTGCGGGTCGCCACCTACCTCCTGCACGACGCCACCATCGCCGAGGAGGTCGTGCAGGACGTGCTGCTCGAAGTCTGGCGCCGTCGCGAGACCCTCGCCTTCGAGCAGGAGCCGCGGCGCTACCTCATGCGGGCCACCCGCAACCGCGCGCTCAACCACGTGCGGCACGAGGCCGTGGCCGCCCGAGCCGCCGCGCGCGACGTCAGTGAGGAGTCACACGCCGCCACCGCACCGGCGCTGGTGGATGCAAAGGACCTCGAGGTGGCCGTCGCGCAGGCCGTCGCCACGCTCCCCGACCGCTGCCGGGCCGTTTTCGAGCTCTCGCGTCGCCACGACATGAGCTACGCGCAGATCGCCGAGTCGCTGGGCATCGCGCCGAAGACGGTCGAGAACCAGATGGGCAAGGCGTTGCGCATGCTGCGGGTGGCCCTGGCCGCGTGGCTGCCGGGCGGCGATGCGGACGCGGAGTGATCGCGCGCGGCGTGAACGGTGTCACGGAGTGCACGTGCACGACCCGTCACATCGACGCGGTGCTGCAGTACGCCTTGCGCCGTCGTGGCTGTGACATGGGGGTATCGTGCCGGCGCGGTGTCTTCTGCTTCGACGGGCCGACACGGGACGGACTTCGCCACCTGCTGCCGGTTCGCACGTCACCATGCCGGAGATCGCGCGCATGTCCTCACTCAAGTCCTGCACCGTACTCGGTGCCCTGGCGCTGGTCGCCGTCGGGTGCACCGATGGCAGCACCCAGCCGTCGCCGGCGGAAGCCTCGCTCGTCTCGGCCGCGTTCCGCACGGCGGCGCCGGGGTACGATTCGCTTTCCAGCACCTACAGCGCGGAGGGCAACACCGGCGTGTTCGGGCCGCGGCACCGTGGCGGTCCGCGTGGTGCGGCCGGTGACACGCTCGGCCGCAGCGAGTTGATGGGCGGCGGCTTCCGCGACGAGTTCATCGGCGGGATCGCGATGGGGGCGGGGCTGGGCCGCGGCCCGTTCGGCGAGCGCTTCGCGACCTCCACCTGCACCACCTTCGACAGCACCAGCGGCATCGTCACCTGCACGCCGGTGGTGCGTGACAGCCTGACGATCAACCGCACGTTCCGGTTCCTGACGGCAGCGGGTGTGGCGCAGTCCGCGCGCGACACGCTCACCACCGACCGCATCGAGACCACGCGCAGCGTCACCGGCACGACGACGTTCACGCCGGGTCGGCGCGGCGGGTTCGGGCACGGCTTCGGCCCGCGCGGGCTGAACACCTCGGACAGCACGCGGGTGGACATCACCACCGCCCGGTCCGTGGTGAGCAGCTCCAGCGCGCGGGTCGTGACCGGCCTGGCGTCGGGGAGCACGCAGCGCACGGTGAACGGCGCCTCGAGCGGGCGTGAGACCACCGAGGGTACCAGCACGATGGGCGTGTTCACGTCGGTGCGGGTGATGGGTGACACCACCACCGGTGTGGTGATCCCGGTGGTCACGAGCGGCTATCCCTATCCCACGGCGGGCACGGTGGTGCGGTCGATGTCGGTGACGGTGACGTACGACAGTGGCACGCCGGTGAGCTCGACGCGGCGCGAGGTGATCACGTACGATGGCACCGCGACGGCGAAGATCAGCATCACGCGGGACGGGACGACGCAGGCGTGCACGCTGGCGCTGCCGCGGGGCCGGCCGGTCTGTCCGTGAGCTGAGGGGTGGGACCTGCCCGGCTGACGGGCAGGGCAGTGGCAACGCCCCGGGGCATGCACCCCGGGGCGTTGTTGTTGGCGGGGTGGGGGGGGCGGCCGGCTGCGGTGGGGGAGCGTTGTGGCGGACTCGGCTGGAATATCTGACCTCCCAGAGGGTCTGTCTGAGCCCGGGCAGGCGGGATGGACCGTGGTGGTGAGAAATCACCGGCCGAGGGTGCCCTGGCCGCTCCTCCGGAGCCAGGAGAAAGCCGAGCCCGCTTTGGCCGACGCGCCGCGCGGCCGGAAAACCGGCACCCTTGAAGCACGACCCCATCCCCCTTAGCTTCACAGACTTGCCCCGCGCCACGTCGGTTCCGGGCACGCTCGCATAGCTCAGTCGGTAGAGCACATCCTTGGTAAGGATGAGGTCATCGGTTCGATCCCGATTGCGAGCTCTGTAGGACTGTACCACCCCGGCGGATTCGACTGGTGCCTGTGCGCACGAGTGGACCCGCCGCTTGCGCTAGCCTCGGCAGCACGTCGCCCTGGCGCGCTCCGCACGATTGCACCGGTCTCTCACCACCTCTTTTCCAGGATTGCGCTGTCATGGGCAAGGCAAAGTTCGAGCGGAACAAGCCGCATCTCAACGTGGGCACCATTGGGCACGTCGACCACGGCAAGACGACGCTGACGGCGGCGATCACGGCGATCCAGGCGAAGAAGGGCCTGGCC
>JADZDM010000034.1 GCA_020851035.1 Gemmatimonadaceae bacterium
CGCCTCCGTGGAAACGACCCACTCCCATCCCCCACCGACCCACTGCCTCCGCGAGCGCAGTTCCCCCAGCGCCCTGCTCCGTGCCCTCCGTGGGCTCCGTGACTCCGTGGGAACCCCGATACCCCGCGCCCCACCGACCCATCGCGCCAATGCCCACGACCCCCGCGAGCCGACCTCCCACGTTGCGCACCAACAACGGATGATTGCAGCCGCGCGCTCAGCCCACCGTGCCCTCCAACGATGCCGCACTGAACACCAGAGCCCGCTCGCGAGAACGTGGACGGGATTGCTACGTCCTTCGTGACGTCACTCAGCGGCAGCCTGGGTTCCCTCCACATGACAGCGAAGGAGCTGATCGCATGTGCGCCTTCGTCACGCAGCACATCGAGCACTGGCCGGGCCGGCAGGCGGTGCTCCTGGTTCACGGCATCGGTGATGCCAGTGCCGCCGCCGCCCCGTTCCCGCTGCTCGAGCTGCACTCGGCGCTCGGTGCCTTGTCCAACGACCTCGCCGTCTACACGCTGAACTACGACTTCATCAGCGACTGGACGCAGCGCAAGCTCCAGCTCGAGGTGGCGGTGCGGGCGCTGGCCGGTGCGGTGTCGTCGCGATTCGGGAACGCCGACGCCGGCGCGCGACTGGCCGAGTACGGCGGTGACGTGTTGTGGCCGGTGCTGCACGAGGACACACGCCGCGCGATCCGTGATGCACTGATCGTGCAGCTCCAGCAGGTCTTCCTCGATGCCGGCGCCGCCGCCCTTGCCCGCAACGAGGATCCGCTCGACTACCGCGTGAGCATCATCGCGCACAGCATGGGCTGCTTCCACACCTACGAGCTGCTGCACGCGATGGCCCGCGAACCCTCGTATCGGCTGCGCCCGGGCACCGACGGCACCCAGCTCGCCAGCGTGGTGCTGATGGCCTCCCCCGTCACGCTGATCCGCACCGTCGCCGGGGACCTCGCACCGCTGGTGCCGTCGCCCGGCGACCTCGCCACGCTCGACCCGGCCGGCCTCTCGCTGCCGTCCGAACGTGTCGGGCGCCGGAAGGTGGCGGCGACCCGGCGTTTCGTCGCCGTCACCGGCACACAGGACCCCGTCGGCGGTCACCTCTTCGGCCAGCGACACGACTGGGGCTACATGGACGTGCCCGGCCAGCAGACGACGATCGTGTCGCAGTCTCTGCTCGGCGCCGATCCGGTGGCTGCGCTGGTGGCGGGACTCGGCACGGGCAACCCCGTCTCTGACCCGCACTCGTGGAGTGCGTACGTCACGGGCCAGTCCGCGCTGCTGCGCGAGGCGCTGGCATGAACACCCGCGCACGCTGCGCGCAGGTGCTGCGACGCGTGGCCGTCGCACTGGGGCTCACCTCGGTCGCCGCCTCCGCGCAGGCGGCCGGCGACGAATCATTGCTGGCCCGCGCCGACTCGATCACCGTCGGTGACTACTGCTCCGCCACGCGCAGTGTCCTCCGCGCCCCAGCCGTCCTGGCGGCGCTGCAGCCGGACGAGGCGCTGTTCGATGCCGCGCTCGACCGCGTCTGCGACCCGCGGGTGGCCGCGCTCCGGCTCCGCGAGCTGACGGCGAGCGGCGCCGCCCCGCTGGCGGCGGTGGCGCGGCTGCGCCAGGAAGCTTACCGCACCGTGCAGGCGGCGCCGCTCGACAGCGCCATGCAGCTGCTCGCCGGCCGGCTGCGCCAGGCCGACGTGAGGCCGGTGGTCCTGGCCGCCGTCGGCGACTCGGTGAATCGCGACTTCGTGCGCGCCACCGAGACCGCGCGGCTGCTGTTCCTCTTGAGTGCGCGCGACCGCACGCTCCAGCGTCTCGCCAACTACGAACGCAAGCTCGGGCCGCAGTCACCCAAGCTCAACGGCGTGGAGGTGCTGCTCAACTACGCCGCGCAACGATGGGTGCGCGGCTTCCGCGGCTCCGCGACAGGCGGGCCGTCACCGTGGGAGGTGATCACGGCGTATGTGCCGACGTATGCCACCGTCGCCGGCGGGCGCGCGATGCCGGCGGCAGCATCCGAACTCGGGGTACGGCACTACAACTTCGCGCGGAGCTGGGGCACCCCGGGCTGGCGCAGCCTGATCAAGCCGCCCTACATCTCGCTCGGTGCTGCCGTCGCCAGTGACCGGCTGGGCACCCTCACCGTCCCGTGGGAAGACCGCACACGTCTCGGCGCATTCCTCGGCTGGGGCGAGACGAAGCTGGCGTGGATCCCGGGGCGCCGGGGCCAGGTGCTGCTCACGCGGCAGATCCAGCTCGTGCCGTTCACGTTCTGAGCGGTCGGCGGCGGCACGCACCCCTGATGCCGGGTGCATCGGCCCGCGCGCGCTGATACTCTCCCGGCACATCGCCAGCGACGGCGGAGCCGCTGGCGCATCTCAATCCTGCACTGCAGCGAGGCCGATCGGTGTCGATTCTCGGGGTGCCGTCCATCAGCATCCGGGCCGGAGTCCTGGCATGCGTGCTTGCGTTCGACGCCGGTGTGGCGCGCGGACAGCCCGCCACCGGGACGCTGCGTGGCGACCAGCCGGGCGCGGTGATCGCTCCTGAGATCTACGGCCAGTTCGCGGAGCACCTCGGGCGCGGGATCTACGACGGCGTCTGGGTGGGTCCCGACTCGCCGATCCCCAACACGCGCGGCTTCCGGAACGACGTCGTCGCGGCGCTCCGGGCGATCAGGGTGCCGGTGATCCGATGGCCCGGCGGCTGCTTCGCCGATGACTACCACTGGCGCGACGGCGTGGGCGCACTCGCGTCGCGCCCGGTCCGTGTGAACGTGCTCTGGGGCGGAGTCGAGGAGTCGAACGCGGTCGGCACGCACGAGTTCTTCGACCTCGCCGCGCAGGTCGGCGCCAAGACCTACCTCGCCGGCAACGTCGGCAGCGCGACGGTGGTCGAGATGGGGCAGTGGCTCGAGTACCTCACCTCGCCCACAAGGTCCACCATCGCCAACGAGCGCCGCCGCAACGGACGCGACCTGCCGTTCCCCGTGGACTTCTTCGGGGTCGGCAACGAGAACTGGGGCTGCGGCGGAGCGATGACCGCCGAGCACTACGCGGACCAGTACCGGAACTTCGCCGAGTTCGTGCGCTCGCCGCAGGTGCCGCGCATCGTGAAGGTGGCGAGTGGTCCCAGCGGCGACGACTACCACTGGACCGAGGTCCTGATGGAGCGCGCCGCCGGCCAGATGGATGCCCTCTCATTGCACCACTACACCGTGCCCACCGGCAACTGGGACCGGAAAGGTGCCGCCACCGGTGGTGACGAGGCGCTCTGGATGGGCACCATGGTGCAGGCCATGCGCATGGAGGAGATGGTCACGAAGCACTCGGCCATCATGGACCGCTACGACCCGGCGAAGCGCGTCGCGCTGTACGTGGACGAGTGGGGCGTGTGGCACGACGTGGAGCGCGGCACGAACCCCGGCTTCCTCTACCAGCAGAACACGCTGCGCGATGCCGTCGTGGCCGGCCTCACGCTCAACATCTTCCACGCCCACGCCGACCGGGTCCGCCTGGCCGCCATCGCGCAGATGGTGAACGTGCTGCAGGCGCTGATCCTGACCGAGAAGGACCGGATGGTGCTCACACCGACGTATCACGTCTTCGACATGTATGCGGTGTTCCAGGGGGCCACGGAGCTGCCGATCAGCGTCGAGGCCCCGCGCTACGTGCGCGGTGCGCAGTCGGTGCCCGGCGTGAGCGCGTCGGCGGCGCGCGCGAAGGACGGGGCGGTGCACGTGGCACTCGTCAACCTCAACCCGACTGCCGACGCGCCGATCCGCGTGCGGCTCGATGGGGTGACCGGTACCCGCGTGACAGGACGGATCCTCACCTCGGCGGACATGAATGCACACAACACCTTCGCTGCGCCCACGGCGCTGGCGCCGGCACCGTTCACCGGCGCGAGTGTCCGTGACCGGATGCTGACCCTGGAGCTGCCGGCGAAGTCGGTGGTGGTGCTGACGCTGCGATAGCCGGCATGAGGGGACGGTGCCGGGGGTTCGTGGTGCCGGGTGTGCGTGGTGTCGGTGAGCGGGCAGGGGGACTTGTTCTCACGGAGTCACGGAGATCACGGAGGTCACGGAGGAAAGACTTTGGGGAACAGCTCGCGCGAGGCAGCCCCCGTATCCGCGCGAGCAGTTCCTTCAAATGGCTGTTGCAGTCCTCCGTGCGCTCCGTGGTCTCCGTGTCTCCGTGGGAACCTCGATCTCTCGCGCCTCACGTCACCCTCGCGTCGGAACCTCGATCTCTCGCGCCTCACGTCACCCTCGCGTCGGAACCTCGATCTCTCGCGCCTCACGTCACCCTCGCGTGGGAACCTCGATCTCTCGCGCCTCGCGTCCCCCCGCGTGGGAACCTCGATCTCGCGCGCCTCAACGTCCCCCCGCGCGGGAACCTCGATCTCTCGCGCTTCCGCAGACCCCGCGAGCTCCCGACAGGGTACCCACCGGTCCGGTGGCTATCTTTCGGGTTTCCCGGTGCCTCACGCACCCTGATCGACGGACCCCACGCGCGACCCCCATATGGCATCCCCTGACCACACCCCCGTCATCGTCGCCGCCAAGCGGACGGCCATCGGGAAGTACCTCGGCGGACTCAGCAGTCTGACCGGACCCCAGCTCGGCGGACACGCCATCGCCGCGGCCCTCGCGGCCAGTGGCGTGCCGGCCGAGCTGGTCGAGGAAGTGATCATGGGCCATGTCCTGCAGGGTGGGACTGGCCAGGCCCCCGCCCGGCAGGCCGCCCTCCTCGGGGGCGTCCCGGTCACGGCCTCGGCACTCGCCATCAACAAGGTCTGCGGCTCGGGACTCAAGGCCGTCATGCTCGCCGCCCAGGCCATCAAGGCCGGCGACCGGCAGATCCTCGTCGCGGGCGGCCAGGAGAGCATGTCGAACGCGCCGCACTACATGTACGGCATCCGCGGCGGCATCAAGCTCGGGGACCAGACGCTCGTGGACGGCATGATCCGCGACGGCCTGTACTGCGCCAGCTATCACTGCCACATGGGCGGCCACGCCGAGCACACTGCGGTGAAGGGCGGCGTGAGCCGCGCGGACCAGGATGCCTTCGCGGCGGAGAGCCACCAGAAGGCCGTGCGCGCTCAGGCGGCAGGCAAGTTCGCCGACGAGATCGCGCCCGTCAGCATCCCCGGCCGGAAGGGGGCGACCGTCGTCGCCGCCGACGAGAGCCCGCGCGCCGACACCACGGCCGAGTCGCTCGCCGCGCTCAAGGTGGCGTTCGCGAAGGACGCCCCCGGGGAACTCACCCCCGCCGAGCTCTCCGTCACCGCCGGCAACGCGTCGTCGCTGAACGATGGTGGTGCGGCCATGGTCGTCACCAGCGAGTCCGTTGCCCGCGCCCACGGCCTGAACATCCTCGCCCGCATCAGCGGCTACGCCACCGGTGCCGTCGATCCCAAGGAGCTGTTCTTCGCGCCGGTCACCGCCGTGCAGAACCTCATGAAGAAGCAGGGCACCACCATCGGCGACTACGGCCTGATCGAGGCCAACGAGGCCTTCGCGTCGCAGGCGCTGGCCGACGGACGCGCACTCGGCTGGGACTGGGATCGTGTCAACGTGAACGGTGGCGCGATCGCGCTCGGGCATCCCATCGGGGCCAGCGGCGCCCGCGTGCTCGTCACGCTGCTGCATGCGATGATCGATCGCAACGTGGCCACCGGCCTGGCGACGCTCTGCCTTGGCGGTGGCGACGCCGTCGCGCTGTCGGTCGAGCGGGCCTGACCCGCCGCCCGCGGCACCCGTCCCGAACGTCCCGACGCCGTGAGCGACACGCTCCTCGATCGCGCGGTGTACGACCGGCCCGGCCACCTGCGCTGGGGCTGGCGCATCGTGCTCTTCCTGCTGGCCGGCATCGCCGCGTCGAACGTCGGCGTGCCGCTGGTGCAGATGCTGCTGCCCGCCGTCGTGACACCGTGGGTGAATGCGGCGCTGCAGTGCGCGGCGGTTGCGGTGGCGACCTGGTACGCCGTCTCGTCGCTCGAGCACGGCGGCTGGGCACGGGTGGCGCTCGACCTGCGAGCGTGGCGTCCGTCGCTGCTGCTCGCCGGTGCGGCGGTCGGTGCGGTGGCGATCGGTGTGCCGATCGCGCTGCTGGTGCTCCGCGGTGACCTCACCTTCACCGACGCGCCGGCCGGCGGCGTGCTGCGCGCGCTGCTCCTCTCGGTCGTGATCCTCGCCCCCGCAGCGATGACCGAGGAACTCATGTTCCGCGGCTACCCCTTCGTGGTGTTGCGGGAGCGCTGGGGGTGGCCGGTGGCCGTCGCCCTCACGTCGGTCACCTTCGGGGCGCTGCACCTCGGCAACCCCGGGGTGACGCCGCTGGCCATCGCGAACGTCGTCAGTGCCGGGGTGTTCCTCGCGGGCGTGCGACTCGTCACTGGAAGCCTGGCGGCGGCGTGGGCCGCGCACTTCGCGTGGAACTGGACCATGTCGGCCGGATTCCACACCGCGGTGAGCGGGCTGCCGTTCGAGACGCCCGGCTACCGCCTGGTGGACTCCGGCCCGGACTGGCTGTCGGGCGGGGCGTGGGGCCCCGAGGGTGGCGTGGTCGCCGCCGTCGGGATGATCGGCACCTTCACGGTGCTCTCGCAGGTCACGAAGCGTTCGCGGCGCGCGGCCCCCGGCCTCGCAGCGCCCACCCCGGTTTCATTCAACACGGCCGGTCCGCTGGACCGCCGGGAGCACCAGGCATGAACGACCGCATCGCGGTCATCGGCGCAGGGCAGATGGGCAACGGCATCGCCCACGTCTTCGCGCAGGCGGGCTTTCCCGTCACCATCATCGACGTCAGCGCCGCCGCGCTCGAACGCGGCCTCACGACCATCACCAAGAACCTCGACCGGCAGGTGAAGAAGGGCATCATCGATGCCGGGGCCCAGGCCGCGACCCTCGCGCGCCTCACCACCGACACGTCACTCGATGCCGCCGCCGGCGCCACCGTCATCATCGAGGCCGCCACCGAGAACGTGGCGCTCAAGTTCGACATCTTCACGAAGCTCGACGCCATCGCCGCGGAAGGTGCGATCCTGGCCAGCAACACCAGCTCCATCAGCATCACGCAGATCGCCGCCCGCACGCGGCGGCCGGCCGACGTGATCGGGATGCACTTCATGAACCCGGTGCCGGTGATGCAGCTGGTGGAGGTCATCCGCGGCATCGCCACCAGCGACGAGACCACCGCGCGCACCGTCGCCCTGGCGAAGGCCGTCGGCAAGGCGCCCTGCGAGGCGAACGACTTCCCGGGCTTCATCGCCAACCGCATCCTGATGCCGATGATCAACGAGGCCTTCTACTGCCTGATGGAAGGCGTGGGGACGGCTGAGTCGATCGACACCGTGATGAAGCTCGGCATGAACCACCCCATGGGGCCGCTCACGCTCGCGGACTTCATCGGCCTCGACACCTGCGTCGCCATCCTCGACGTGCTGCACGACGGCATCGGTGACCCGAAGTACCGCGCCTGCCCGCTGCTCCGGAAGTACGTCGATGCGGGCTGGCTGGGGCGCAAGAGCGGCCGCGGCGTCTACACCTACCCGGCAGCCTGACATGTTCCCGTCACCCGCGATCTTCCCGCAGACGGAGGAGCAGCGCGAGATCGTGCGCACCGCCCGCGAGTTCGCCACCGCCGAGATCACGCCGTTCACGGCCCAGTGGGACCGCGACAGCCACTTCGAGCCCACGCTCGTGAAGAAGCTCGGTGACCTGGGCTTCCTCGGCATGCTCATCCCCGAGCAGTACGACGGACTCGGGCTCGATGCGCTGAGCTACCTCATGGCCCTCGAGGAGATCTCCACCCACGACGCATCGGTGGGCGTGATGATGAGCGTGCACAACTCGCTCCCCACGCAGATGATCCTGAACTACGGCAGCGAGGCGCAGAAGCAGCGCTGGCTGCCGCCGATGGCGCGCGGGGAACTGCTCGGCGCCTTCGCGCTCTCCGAGCCGGGCGCCGGCAGTGATGCCAGCTCGCTCACCACGCAGGCCGTGCGCGATGGGGACGACTGGATCATCACCGGCAGCAAGAGCTGGGTCACGTCAGGCACCCACGCCGGCGTGATCCTCTGCATGGCGCGCACCGACACGCCCGATGCGCGCAAGGGCAGCAAGGGCATCTCGACCTTCATCCTCACCCCGGACCTGCCGGGCTTCGCCGTCGGCCGGAAGGAGGAGAAGCTCGGCATGCGGGCCAGCCCCACCGTGATGCTGAACTTCGATGGGATGCGCGTGCCCGGTGACCGGCTCGTCGGCGCGGAGGGGATGGGGTTCATCTACGCCATGCAGTCGCTCGACCACGGGCGCCTTGGCATCGCCGCGCAGTCGCTCGGCATCGCCACCGCGGCCGCCGAGGCGGCGCGGGCCTACGCTGGCGAACGGAGGCAGTTCGACACGCCGATCAAGGACTTCCAGGCCGTCCAGTTCAAGCTGGCCGACATGGCCAGCCGCATCACCGCCGCGCGCGCCCTGCTGCACGCCACCGCGCGCGCCAAGGATGCCGGCCAGCCCATCACGCAGTACGGCGCCATGTGCAAGCTGCTCGCCAGCGAGACGGCCATGTGGACCACCACCAACGCCATCCAGGTGTTCGGCGGGTACGGCTACGTGTCCGACTATCCTGTCGAGCGCCTGTTCCGCGACGCCAAGGTCACCGAGATCTACGAAGGCACCTCCGAAGTGCAGCGCATCGTCATCGCCCGCGAGCTCTATCCCCGCACCTGAACGACCGGGGCGCGCCGGCGTGCGCGGCCCCCGTCACAGCCCTCATACATGAAGCTCTTCGACACGATTTCCGCGATGGGCCACGAGCAGCTCGTGCTCGCCCACGACAAGTCCACCGGCTATCGCGGCATCATCGCGATCCACGACACCACCCTCGGCCCTGCGCTCGGCGGCACCCGCTTCTGGAACTACGCCAGTGACGAGGAGGCCATAATCGACGCGCTGCGGCTGGCCCGTGGGATGACCTACAAGAACGCCGTGGCCGGCCTGAACCTCGGTGGCGGCAAGAGCGTGATCATCGGCGACAACCGCACCCCGAATCGCGAGATGATCTTCCGCGCCCACGGCCGCTTCGTGGACTCGCTCGGCGGCCGGTACGTGACCGCCGAGGACGTGGGCACCGGCACGCTGGACATGGACTTCGTGCACATGGAGACGAACTACGTCGCCGGCCTGCACAACGCCTCGGGTGACCCGTCGCCGGTGACGGCGCGCGGTGTGTTCCGCGCCATGCAGGCCACCGCGAAGTACCGCTGGGGCAGCGATGACCTCTCCGGCCGCACCGTGGCCATCCAGGGGTGCGGCAACGTCGGGTACAACCTGGCCCGCGAGCTGGCGGCCGTCGGTGCCATCCTGATCGTGGCCGACATCGACGCCGAGCGGGTGAAGCGGGTGGTGAGCGAGACCGGGGCGCGGGCCGTGTCGGTGGCCGAGCTGCTCCAGCAGGACGCCGACATCTTCGCCCCCTGTGCGCTGGGCGGCGGGCTGAACGACGAGACCATTCCCCAGCTCCGGGTGGAGCTGGTGGTCGGGGCGGCCAACAACCAGCTCCTCGAGAACCGCCACGGCGACATGCTGGTGGAGCGGGGGATCACCTACGCCCCCGACTATGTCGTGAACGCCGGCGGGGTGATCAACGTCTACGGCGAGCTGGCCGGCTGGGACCGCTCCCGGGCCCTCCGGAAGGCTGACGAGATCTACCAGACTATCCTTGGGGTGTTCGATATTGCCCGGGCGGACGGGGTGACCAGTCATGTCGCCGCCGACCGGCTGGCCGAGCGCCGGATCCAGTCCGTCCGCGGCATGGTTCGCACCTGGCCCCCCTTCCCGAACAAGTCCGAGGCCTGACCATGGCGGAACACATTCCGATCGGCTCCGATCACGCCGGGTTCGAGATGAAGCAGCATCTCGCCAAGGCGTTGCGGGGCATGGGGTTCGACGTCGAGGACAAGGGCACCGACTCGGACGCTTCCACCGACTACGCCGACTACGCCCACCCCGTGGCCCGGGAGGTCTCCTCCGGCGAGGCCAAACGCGGTATCCTGTTGTGCGGAACCGGGCTCGGCATGAGCTATGCAGCCAATCGCTGGCCGCATGTGCGGGCCGCGGTCGCGTGGACCCCCGAGGTGGCGAAGCTGTCGCGCGAGCACAACGACGCGAACATCCTCGTCATCCCCGCGCGTTGCATCAGTGACGAGGAAGGGGTCCGTATTCTCGAGGCATGGCTCAACACACCGTTCGACGGCGGCCGGCACGAACGCCGGATCGCCAAGATCGAACGGGCTACGGAAGAGGGGACGGCGTGATGCAGCAGTGGAATGACTGGGATCGTTGCCCACCGGGCGCTGCGCTCCGCGCCGCCGACCCGGAGATCGCCGGGCTGATCGAGTCGGAGATCGTCCGCCAGAATGACGGCATCGAGCTGATCGCGAGTGAGAACTTCGTGTCGCCGGCCGTGATGGAAGCGATGGGGTCGCCGCTCACGAACAAGTACGCCGAGGGCCTGCCGGGCAAGCGCTACTACGGCGGTTGCGAGGTGGTGGACAAGGTCGAGCAGCTCGCCATCGACCGCGTGAAGCAGCTCTTCGGTGCCGACCACGCCAATGTGCAGGCGCACTCGGGCGCGAGCGCGAACGCCGCCGTGTTCCTGGCCTTCCTCAGGCCGGGCGACACGATCGTGGGCCTGGACCTGTCGCAGGGCGGGCACCTCACGCACGGCTCACCGGTGAACTTCTCCGGCCTGAACTACGACGCGCAGCATTACGGCGTGACCGACGAGGGGCTGATCGACTACGACGCCATGCGCCGCGTGGTGCGCGAGAAGAAGCCGAAGCTGCTGATCGCCGGCTACTCGGCGTACTCGCGCGTGATCGACTACCAGGCGTTCCGCGATGCGGCCGACGAGGTCGGCGCGCTGTTCATGGTGGACATGGCGCACTTCGCCGGCCTGGCCGCCACGGGCGTGTACCCGAACCCGGTGCCGTTCGCCGACGTCGTCACCACCACCACCCACAAGACGCTCCGCGGTCCGCGCGGTGGCCTGATCCTCTGCAAGGCGCAGCACGCCAAGGCCATCGACAAGGCCACCTTCCCCGGCACGCAGGGCGGCCCGCTGGAGCACGTGATCGCCGCCAAGGCTGTCGCGTTCCGCGAAGCGCTGCAGCCGGAGTTCACCGAGTACTGCCGGCAGGTCGTGCGCAACGCGCAGACCCTCGCGGCCGAGCTCATCACCCGCGGCGGCTCGATCGTCTCGGGCGGCACCGACAATCACCTGATGCTGATGGACCTGCGCTCGCGCGGGGTGGCGACGCTCACCGGCAAGCTGGCCGAGAACGCGCTGAACCACGCCGGCATCACCGTGAACAAGAACACCGTGCCGAAGGAGACGCAGTCGCCGTTCGTGACCAGCGGCATCCGCATCGGCACGCCGGCGGTGACCACGCGGGGCATGAAGGAGCCGGAGATGCACCGCATCGCCGACCTCATCGACCGTGTGCTCCGCGCCCCGGAGGACGAGGCGAACCTGCGCGCGGTGCATGCCGACGTGAAGGAGCTCGCCGCCGGATTCCCGCTCTATCCGGCGCCGGTCGGCGCCGGCGTCTGACGCAGCAGCCGAGGTAGCGAGACGTGGCGGAACTGGCGTTCAAGGACGGCATCATGGAGCAGATTCGCCTGCGCGAACCTCGCTTCCATGAGCATGCGTTCCTCTTCGTGCTGGCGGCACTCGAGCAGTGCCAGCAGCGCCTCGGGGAGCGCCGCCACATCTCGGGCCGCGAGCTGGCGGAGACCTGTCGTGACCTGGCGATCGAGCGCTATGGCGTGCTGTCGCGCCTGGTGCTCGACCACTGGGGGATCCGGGAGTCGGTGCACTTCGGCGACATCGTGTTCGCTTTGGTGGACCTAGGCATGCTGATCAAGCAGCCGCACGACCAGCGCGAGGACTTCGCGGACGCGTTCGACTTCCACCAGGCATTCGAGGCGGGGTATCCCTGGCGGAACGTGCCGCAGGGCTGACGCCCGCCTCGGGCGTCTGCGGGCGTGGGGAATCGTCGACAAGGCTCACGCGGAAACGCGGAATGTGCGGAAGTGGTCACGTCGCTGGTTGACAGCTACAACGACGTCGCTGCTGATGTCGTGAAGGAAACGCGCGCCCGCCCTCGCTGATCCAGCCAGCCCGTCACGGCGAGCCGTGTCGAATGGTGCACAGCGTCGTGACCGTTTCCGCATCCTCCGCGATTCCCGTGTGAACCCTGTCGACGACCTCTCCTCTGCATCGATGCCCGAGTCTATCCCGGTCCTGACGGCGGAGCAGTCGAAGGCACTGGACGCGCGGACGATCGCGACGCTGCCGGACTCGTTCACGCTGATGCATCGCGCCGCCGAGGCTGCGGTGCGGTGGTTCGACGCGCGCCCGGAGCGGAGCGCGGCCGTGTACGTCGGGCCGGGCAACAACGGCGGCGACGGATGGCTGGTGGCGGGTCTGCTGCGCGCGCTCGGATGGAACGTCACGGTGCACGTGGCGGCTGAGCCGCGCACTCCGGACGCCCGTCGTGCCCGCGCCGACGCCGAACGCGACGGGCTGTTCGCCGTGCCGACTGGCAGCGAGGCGATGCTCGTCGACGCGGTGCTCGGCACCGGTGCCAGTGGCGCGCTCCGCGGCAGTGTGGCGGAGGCCGTCGCGGAGATGCGTCACCGCGCGCAGCCCGTGGTCGCCATCGACATGCCCTCCGGCCTCGATGCCACCACCGGCGCCGACAACGGTGCCGACAACGGTGCCGACAACGGTGCCGTGCCGTGTGCCCACACACTCAGCTTCGGCAGCGTGAAGCGCGGACAGCTGCTGCGCCGCGACCTCGTGGGTGAGCTGCATGTGCTGGGCATCGGGCTCCTGGCGGCCGATCACGGGACCCCGCACGTGATGCAGGCCGCCATGGTCGACGAGTGGCTTCCGCACCTGTCGCCCGACGCCTGGAAGGGCACCCGCGGCCGCGTCGCCATCGTCGGCGGTGACGACGGCATGGCCGGCGCGGTGATCCTGGCGGCACGCGGGGCGCACGCCAGTGGTGCCGGGATGGTGCGTGCCGACGTGAGCGCGGCCTCGGCCACGGCGCTGCAGGTGGCCGTGCCGTTCGCCACCGTGTTCACCCGGCCTGCACATGACCTGGGCGCCGCCGACCTGTCGTGGCCTGACGTGATGGTCATAGGGCCCGGCCTGGACGGTGCCACCGGGGCGGCACGACGGCGCGTGCGGGATGGCCTGCTGCGCCTGCTGCACGCGTACGCCGGTCCCGTCGTGCTCGATGCCGGTGCGCTGACGGCGTTCGCCTGGCAGGAGGGTGCCGCCGCGGATGATGGCGACGATGCGCGGGCGGATTGCGCTGATCCGCTCGATGCGCTGCGGTTCGCGTTGCGTGGCCGGCCGGCGCTGCTCACGCCGCATGTCGGGGAATTCACGCGCCTGTTCGCACCCGGGACCGCGCCCACCGACCCGTTCGCGGCGCCACTGGTGCTCGCGCACCGCCTGAATGCCACAGTGCTGCTGAAAGGTGTGCCGACCGTGATCGCCGACCCCGACGGCACCACGCTCGTGTCGGCCAGCGGCAACCCCGCACTCGCGATGGGTGGCAGTGGTGATGTGCTCGCCGGCATCGCCGGTGCATTGATGGGGCAGGGTATCACGCCGCTGCGCGCCGGTGCGATGGCGGCGTTCGTGCACGGCACGGCCGCGGAGCGCTCGGTTCAGTATCATTCAGGGTGGCGTGGCGTGACGATGGACCTGTTCCTGCAGGAGCTGTCGCGCACCTGGCCCGCCATCGTGTCCGACGGCGCGCGCGCACCGCGCCTGTCGCACCAGCTCCTGTGCCTTCCCGCCGTGCCCACTCGATGACCGTCTTTCCACCCACGCAGGTCACCCTCGGTCCCGGTCGCGAGTTCGCGTCGATCGCGCGCTGGGTGCGGCAGTGGGGCGCACGTGCACATGGCATCGGCGACGATGCCGCCATCCTCGACGTGCCCGGCGGCACGCGCCTCGTAGTGAGCACCGACACGACCACCGAGGACGTGCACTTCCGTCGCGCGTGGCTCTCGGCGCGCGAGATCGGCTGGCGCGCCGCGATGGCCGCGCTCAGCGACCTCGCGGCGATGGGTGCGGATCCGCTTGGCGTGCTGATCGCCCTCGGGGCGCCGGCCAGCTGGGACGGTGCGCTGGACGACGTGCTGCAGGGGGTGGGTGACGCGTGCGCGGCGGCGAAGGCACCCATCATCGGCGGCGACACCACCCGCGCGCCGGTGCTCACGCTCAGCATCACCGTGCTGGGCACTGCCGTGGAGCCCATGCGGCGTGACGGGGCCCGGCCCGGCGACACCATCTACGTCACCGGCAGCCTCGGCGGCCCGGGCGCGGCGCTCCAGTCGTGGCTGAAGGGCGCGGCGCCGCGTGCCACCCACCGGGCCCGGTTCGCCAAGCCCGTTGCGCGGCTTGGCATGGGGGCCTGGTGTGCCCGGAACGGGGCCAGTGCCGCCATCGACCTCTCGGACGGCCTCGTGGCCGACGCGGGCCACGTGGCGGCCGCCTCCGGCGTGCGCCTCTCGATCGAGCTGGCCAGCGTGCCCATCCTCGGCGGGGTGCTGGCGCTGGAGGCGCTCGCCAGCGGCGAGGAGTACGAGCTCCTGCTCACCGGGCCCGCCGGGATGGCGGCGGCTGCGAAGGCGGCGCGCATCGGGTCGCTCACGCCGATCGGGCTCGTGATGGCCGCCACCCCCACCGAGCCGGCTGGCGTGGTGGTGCACGACGGGCCGCGGCGCGTTGACCCTCCAGCCGGTTACGACCACCTTTCGCCGCAATGATGACTCCCCTTGCGGCCCTGATGCTCGTGCTGGTCACGATTCCGGTGGTCGCCGTGGTGGTGATTGCGTCGTACCTGGGCGTGCCGATGCGGCACGGCAGCATCTACGAGACGGTGCAGGGGTTCTGGGCGCGGTCACTGGTGTTCGCCGGCGGCGTCCGGCGGGTGGTGCACAACCCCGAGCGCATCGAGCAGCACAACGCCTGCGTGTACGTGGCCAACCACGTGAGCTGGTACGACGTGTTCACCCTCGCCAGCGTGCTGCCGCGCTGGAGCTTCGTGGCCAAGGACGAGCTGCGGAAGATCCCCATCTTCGGCCGTGGCGCCCTCGGCGTCGGGACGATCTTCGTGGAGCGCGAGAACCGTCGCGCGGCCTTCCAGATGTACGAGAAGGCGGCGCTGCGCATCAAGGAGGGGGCGTCGGTGGTGGTCTTCGCCGAGGGCACCCGCGGGGCCGACTATGCGCTGCGACCGTTCAAGAAGGGACCGTTCGTGCTCGCCATCGCCTCCGGCGTGCCGATCATCCCGGTGGTGATCATGGGCACGCGCGAGGTGATGGGCCGCGGGAGCTGGATCGTGCGGCCCGGCAAGGTGCACCTGCACTTCCTCGAGCCCATTCCCACCGAGGGGCTCGCGTACTCCGACCGTGAGCGGCTGGTGGCGCAGGTGTGGAGCAGCATGGCCGCCACGATGTCGTCGGTCTACGGCATCGAGAGCGACCGTGGCAACGCACTCGGCACCGAGGACGTGGCGGCCACCGTCACCGCCGATCCGCAGGGCACGCCCGCCACGCCGTAGCGCCGCACCCGTTCCCGCAGCATGCACGACGCAGCATCCGACGCCGTTGCCGTACTTCTTCCCGACCTTCACCGAACAACCGATACATGTCGACCATCGTAGACATCACCGCGCGCGAGATCCTGGACAGCCGCGGCAACCCGACCGTGGAAGCCGACGTGACGCTCGACAGCGGCGTCGTGGGCCGTGCGGCCGTGCCGAGCGGCGCGTCCACCGGCGAGCGCGAGGCCGTGGAGCTGCGTGACGGCGACAAGTCGCGCTACCTGGGCAAGGGTGTGCTGAATGCCGTGCAGGCGATCGAGGAGCAGATCGCGCCCGCGCTGGCCGGCATGTCGGCGCAGGACCAGATGGGCGTGGACAACGCGATGCTCGAGCTGGACGGGACGCCGAACAAGGCGAAGCTCGGCGCCAACGCGATCCTCGCCGTCTCGCTGGCGACGGCACGTGCCGCGGCCGACGACGTCGACATGCCGCTCTGGCGCTACCTCGGTGGCCCGATGGCGCGGACGATGCCGGTGCCGATGATGAACATCCTCAACGGCGGCGCGCACGCCACCAACACGGTGGACTTCCAGGAGTACATGATCGTGCCGATCGGCGCCGAGACCTTCCGCGATGCGCTGCGGATGGGGGCGGAGGTGTTCC
Source organism: Gemmatimonadaceae bacterium (assembly GCA_020851035.1). Lineage (NCBI taxonomy): Bacteria > Pseudomonadati > Gemmatimonadota > Gemmatimonadia > Gemmatimonadales > Gemmatimonadaceae > Gemmatimonadaceae bacterium. The sequence continues at coordinate 16,314 of JADZDM010000034.1, forward strand.
ACGCGCTGAAGAAGGTGCTGGTGAAGCGTGGCCTGGCGACGGGTGTGGGTGACGAGGGTGGATTCGCCCCCGACCTCAAGACCGACGAGGATGCGCTGAAGCTCGTGATCGAGGCCATCGAGGCGGCGGGCTTCGCGCCGGGGCAGGAGATCGCCATCGCGCTCGACTGCGCGGCCAGCGAGTTGTTCAGCGGCGGCACGTACGACTTCAAGAAGAGCAAGGCCGGCAAGCTCGGGGCGCAGGGCATGATCGACATGTATGCCGGCTGGATGGAGAAGTATCCCATCGTGAGCATCGAGGACGGCCTGGCCGAGAACGACTGGGACGGCTGGAAGGCGCTCACGGCGCAGCTCGGGCAGAAGGTGCAGCTGGTGGGTGATGACCTGTTCTGCACCAACAGCGAGATCCTGGCGAAGGGCATCGAGAACGACGTCGCGAACTCGATCCTGATCAAGGTGAACCAGATCGGCACGCTGACCGAGACGCTGCTGGCGATGGAGCTGGCGAAGAGCGCCGGCTATGCGAGCATCGTGTCGCACCGCAGTGGCGAGACCGAGGACACCTTCATCGCCGACCTGGCGGTGGCGACGGGTGCCGGCCAGATCAAGACCGGCTCGGCCAGCCGCACGGACCGCATCGCGAAGTACAACCAGCTGCTGCGCATCGAGGAGGCGCTGGGTGACGCGGCCGAGTATCCGGGCGGCGGGGTGTACGGCCTGTGATGGAGTTGGGTGCGGACGCGGTCGTGCGTGTGGGTGCGTGTGTCGGCGCGTGTGTCGGCGGGCGCGCCGTCGCCGGGTGGGGGCGCTGAGTGGCGCGCCATCCGGTGGCGGGTGACGATCCGCCGCGCAAGCGCCGGCCGCTGGTGTTCGCGCTGAAGGCCGTGTTCTGGCTCTTCATCCTCTACTTCGCGGTGGAGGGGGGCGAGTACGGCACCAGTGACCTGTTCAGCGTGCGGCGCCGGATCGACGAGACGAAGGTGGCGATCGACTCGCTGCGTCGGGTGACGGATTCGCTGAGCCTGCAGAAGCGGGACGTGATGACCAACCCGGCGGTGCAGGAGCGGATCGCACGGGAGGAGTTCGGGATGGTGAAGGGTGACCGGGAGCTGGTGTATCACGTGCTCCGGCCCGACTCCTCGGCGGTGAGTGCGGACAGTGCGGCCCGGGTGCCGTCGCCCTGAGAAATCCGGGTCTGGGCGGTTGACTCCGGGCGGCATGTGACTATCCTTATGGTCTGCCGCGGGGTGGAGCAGCCTGGTAGCTCGTCGGGCTCATAACCCGAAGGTCGCGGGTTCAAATCCCGCCCCCGCCATAACGAAACGGTCCGTCACTCGCGTGGCGGGCCGTTTTCGTTCTTGGGAACGTGGAGTCGGGGGGGGGCGTTCGGTTGGTGCTCGGAGGGCAACAGCGTGAACGCAAGGGCGCAAAGGGGCGAAGGGCGCAAAGGGTTCGTTGTGGCCTGCGGTGGTCGGCGCGCGTGAGTGCGGAGGGCTTTGGGAAGAGCAGGGAAAACCCGGGGACACTGTATTGAGTGTCCCCGGCTCTTCGTCGGTTCAGACGCGGAAAACCCGGGGACACTCCATCGAGTGTCCCCGGGTTTCGGCGGTTCGGTCGCGGAACGTGATGCCGGTGAGTCCGTTTCCCTGCTGACGGATCTGCTGCCGGTACCGCGGTCCTACTGCCGCGGGGCGGCGTCGGTGACTTCGACCTCGAACACCAGCACCGAGTTCGGCGGAATGATGACGGTGTTGAACTCGTCGCGCACGGTGGAGAAGCGGTAGGCCGATTCCGGGCCGATGACGATGCGGCGGGTGCCGCCGACCTTCATGCCGGCGATGCCGTTGATCCAGCCCTTGATCACGCCGCGCACGAGGTCGGTGGTGTCGAGGACGGCGATGTACGGGGTGCTGGGTCGCGCGCGCGAGTCGAACTGGTAGCCCCCGCTGAGGCGGCCGCTGTAGTAGGTGGCGATGCTGTCACCGGCGACGACGGTGCGTCCGGTGCCGGCGGTGATGTCCTGGGTGTAGACCTGCGCGTTGACGCGGGTCATGGCGGCGATCGAGGTGACGCCGGTGGAGGTGGCGTAGGTGAGGGTGGCCGGGTCGGTGTACTCGGGGAGCTTGGAGTCGATGGAGCAGCCCTGGAGTGCGGCGGCGGCAAGGACGGCGAACGTCGCGGCGGGGCGACGGGAGCGGACGACGGCAGGGGGCATGGGACGGGGCGTGGGGTGTGGTGCGGGCGGGGGGCGACGGTGGCGTCGATGGTCGGGCGTCTGGCGTCGGTAAGGAGAGGAACGTATGGCGGCGTGGGGGAGGGAATAAGTGCGGTTGCCCCGGGGGGCCGGGGCGCGGTATCTTTTGCGGCTGGATTGGCAGGGTAGCTCAGCTGGTTAGAGCACGGCACTCATAATGCCGGGGTCGCGGGTTCGAGTCCCGCCCCTGCTATTGGTTCGAGGTGTTGAGGGTCAGGGTGTTACACGGTGGACGGGCGTCGGTTCGGGATTGTTCCGGTGCGCTACCACCCGCTGGTCGAGCGCAAGCAGGTCGCCGAAGACTGGCGCCCCTCGCTTGTGGACACGGGACCAGTGGTGTCGCCCCATCAGCCGAACTCAGGTGCACCCCGTTGTTCGCCGTTGGCATCACCGGTTTGACTTGCCCACTGTCTGGTGTCACCCCTCTTGGGATGACAGCAGGCTGCCCTGGTGCGGTAGCCGCGGGGACAAGTCTGTCCGTGCTCGAGCGCCGCCATGAGCGCTGAGCCGACGGCACCTCGCTGCGAGTGACTACCCCAGACGAGGTCAGATCAGCCGCGGGCCCGATCGTGACATGAGTCGAACGGACTTCCATGCGCGGAAATCGCGTGGTGCGCACCGTCACCCAGCGCTCAGTGTTCGCTGCAGGATCCGCCTGACTGCGTAACATGCGCGATCTGCCCATCGACGTATCCATCCCGCCCGGATGGCGTCCTACGACCGAAGTCGGTCCACCACCTCGCGCGGAGTCAACGACGCGAATTCGCGTGCGGTGTTCTGGAACTCACGCAGCGCCTCGGCGAGCGCAGGGGAAGGCTTGGATGCCAGGAAGTCCCGGATCACGCCGTCGATGAGCGCGAGGTGCTTCTTGGTCAGTCGCATCTTGCGCAGCCGTGCCTGCAGCGCATCCGGCGGCGTGTCGAGCGACGTCAGCATCTGCCGAAGGAATGGGTGCAGGGTACCCCACAGAAGAATGCATGAGCCCAGCAGCTTCGGGTCACTCACCACGATGACGTACAGTTCCTCGGCGTGGCGATAGTAGTGTTCAACGAATCGGCGGCCAGTCCTGGATGTGTACAGCAGGTCGTCGCGAAACTGGTACGTGAGGTCGTACGACGCGCCGAGTTGCATGAGGTTTTCAGCGAGGGCCCTCGCCAGAATCGTCCGGACCGCACAGAACCCACCACCACCACCACCACCGCCATCGACAGGCGGCGTGTTCGGAGTCCAGGTCCCGTCGGCAACATTCTCGCAGAAGTCCTGCGTGACGTTCTTGAGCTGGTCAGGGTTGGTGACGGTCTGTGTCTTGCACTGCCCGAGCCGATCGCCCATGTGAGTTCCCTCGGAAGATGTCGCTCCTCGTGGTGCAGGCGCGGATGCGACGTGTGCAGCCCATCGCGACGGGTCGCTCGACGGACCGTCGGCTACTTTGCACCAGTGATCGTGCGCCTGAAGCCCTGCCCGATCTTGATCAGGGTCTGCGCGAGCTCGTCGTAGCGCTGCCGGTCTCTCTCGGGGATCAGCTGCCCCGCGCGCAAGGGGTCGCGGGGGTCGAATGTCGGCCGTCGCAACCAGGCGCGCCGCGTCTCTTCGAGAAGTCGGCACACGGCATCCCGGAACGCGGCCTCCTGCGCAGTCAGGACACGAACGTTCAATGTGCTCGCCGCCTGCAGGCCGTTCGCGTCCGTCACGAGCAGCCCGATCGTCACCGGGGCCGCAAGTGCAGGCAGCTGGACGTCCAACGTTGCCGCCGTCACTGCAAGCGTCGTTGCCCCCTGCACGCTCCACTGGTACGCGAGCGGGAACCCACTGGCGCCCGTCACGAGCGCTGCAAACTGAGCCTTGGCACCTTCAGTCATGGACGAGTGGCAGTGGTTCTGTTTCGCGCGGACGGTCGCCCGCAGCACACTGTAGACACCGCCCGTGGCGTGGAACACGAAGTTCTTCACCCGAACGAAATCGTTCACGCCGATGCCGAACACGTTGCCATGCACGAACAGATCGAAACCGTTCCCGTCGCCGATGGTGGCGAGCTCTGTTCGGTATTGCCTGACCAGCCCATCGCAGCCCTTGCGCGATTCCGGGGGGCTCACCTCGGACACTCGGGTGGTGAACGCACCACGGAAGCGATCCACCGTCGCGTCGAACTCTGCGATGTATGCGTCGATCACCTGATCTGCTGTCCACCGCACCGTGCTCGCGTCGACCCATTGCCCAACGAAGGTGACGTTGACGTCCAGGTCAAAGCCGACAAGCTGGGTGATCAGCCCGACGTTGATTCGTATGCGCAGGTCGTTCGGCGACTTTGCCGCACAGAAGCCGTTGATCTCGAGGGAGCTGGCCTGAACCCTGCCGAGATCGTCGCTGTAGTCGAGCGCCAGTCGCGTGACGAGCAGCGTGTCGGTGGGCGCAAAGAGCGACTGGATCGTCATGGAATGGCCGTTGTGATGGTGCCATCGCCGTGGCACACCGCCAGGGGCAGACGCGCCACCATCAGGGCTGCGTGGCATTTTGTCAATAGAACGCGCCAGCGGGCACTCGGCAGGGCTCGCTTCAGGCGCGATGCAGTGATTGCAGCGTATCTGAATGTCGTCGCATGCCGTGAGACGGATGCCCGTCGCGACGATCCTGATGTCGTGCCGCCGTCAGTCGTGGCATCCCACCGTTCTCCTGCGCGGGACTGAAGCGCCCTCGACCGATGGAGGCACTGGCGCGTGCGGCAGACGCCCTCCTGCGCGTCCTCACATCGGGAGCGCACGACGGACGCGGGGGCGTGCGCGCGATGTGTTGGGTACCCCTACCGCGCCCGCAATCGATCCAGGCCATCGAGGATCAACTCCAGCCCGAACGCGAAGTCGTGCGTCCCGTCGTGCAACCCGTCGGCCACGAGCTTCGACATCTCGTGCATGTACGGGTACTTGTCGGCGGGAAGCATCGGCAGGTAGTTCGCCGCCGCCGAGGCGTACTCCGCGGGATCGACCGGGAAGTTCTGCAGCTGCAGCGTGAAGCCGTAGATGTGGCTGTCCATCGCGTTCCACGCGCGATCCGTCTCGGCCCACGACAGCCCGGCCTGGCGCAGGGTGCCGAGCGTGGCGTCGATGTAGCGGAGCATGTTGGGGCCCACGCTGATCCGCGACACCACCAGCATCGGCGCCCAGGGGTGCGCCAGCATCACCGCGTGCGCGGAGGTCGCGCGCGCGCGCATCGCCGTCTTCCAGTCGCCGCCGGGGGTGGGCAACGTGATCTCACCGATGATCAGGTCCACCATCCCGTCGAGCACATCGTCCTTGTTGGCGACGTGCGTGTAGAGCGACATCGCCTCGACCTTGAGCGTGGTCGCCAGCCGCCGCATCGACAGCGCGTCGAGGCCCTGCTTGTCGGCCAGGCGGACGGCCGCACGCAGGATGCGCTCCCGGGTGAGGGGCGACCGTCGACGGGGTGTGGGCATGCGGGGGAGATAACCCCGGCGGACCCGACAGGCAACCGCCGCCACCCTTGCCCCGGGAAACCGTACGCTGTACGTTGGAGCGTACACTGTAAGGGCAGCGGGGCCGCGATCGTGATGCGCCCCTCGTCGCTGCCCTCGCCCTGACCACCGCGCCCGCCCCGCCGTTCATCCCACGATCATCGCGACCGGCGCAGGACAGGGCGTACATGCAGGACAGGACCGGTGAAGGCGCGCTCCTTCACGCCGCCGAACGTGCTCACGCAACCTGCCCGGCTCGCCCGGCAGCGTCACAGGACTACACCAGACATGCACACGAGACACCTCTGCGTCGCCATGCTGTTGATCACCGCAACCGCCCAGCCGGCACAGGCGCAATACTCCGAACGGGACAGTACCTACCGGAAGTTCTATCTCGGCAGCACCCTGTTCATGCTGGCGAATGCAGTGCCCGACGACAATCCGCCGAAGTTGATCTACCTGAACGCCGGATACCGCGTGACGCGAAGGGATGTCGTGTCCCTCGAGTTCAAGACCTGGCGATACGGCTGGCCGATCGGCATTCCGTGGGGGAAGTCCTTCGAAGCCCCAGGCGAGGGATTCCCAGGCCACATCACCGATCGCGGCGTGTCAGTGAACTACCAGCGATTCGTGTGGAAGCGTGCATTCATCCGGGCCGATGTGATGCCGTCCTTCCAGACCTTCGCCGATGAAGACGGACACAAGATCGACGACGGGTTCCAGGTCTTCAACACGTACTCGGTCGGGTATCACATCAAGCTGTTCAAGGACCGGATGTTCCTGCAGCCGTCGATCGGCATCACGCACCGTCCCTACCAGTCCACGATGCCTCCGGCGTTCAAGCTGGTCGATGACCGATGGTCACGTTTCTTCTACGGAGAGCCGGGCCTGCATTTCGGGTTCAACTTCTAGTGGATCGAAAATGGCGTCGGGACAACATGAAGGGCGTCGTGGCGCCCGGCTGCCAGCGCGGAAACCGCAGCCGTACCAGCGGTATTGCGAGGATTTCCAACGTCGGCCGGTGGGATGTCACGGCGACTGACTGAAGCCCGAACTTCGTTTCCAGTCCACGAGCAGCAGGTCATCCGTCGACGGCGCACCACGCCCGACAACACCCCACGCTGTACGGTGTGCATGCACCGTCCGTCCAGAAACCTTCCTATCCCCGTGTCGTGATGCGCCACCTGATCGCAGCCCTCCTCCTCGCCACCCCGCTCGCCGCCCAGCAGGCGACCCCCGTCGCCTCCGGCATCGCGGGTGTCCCCCGCTGGAGTTTCGGCGTCGCCGCCGAGCTGGGCCGCCCTACCGGCGACTTCCAGCAGGACGTCAGCTATGCCGCTGGCGCGCAGGCACACCTCCGCGTCCGCCTCGACAAGGACGGCCTCGTCGCGCTCCGTGTGCAGGCCGGCTGGCTCAACTACGGAAACGAGAGCAAGCGCACCTGCCTCGCCAGGACCCCCGGCTGCCGCGTCGAGGTGCGCGTGAACACCGTCAACGGCATCCTCTTCGTCGGCGTCGGCCCGGAGATTGCCTACCAGCTCGGCAAGCTGCGCGCCTACGGGCACGGCCTGGTGGGGACGAGTCGCTTCGCCACTGTCTCGACCATCGGCGGCGGGATCCTGCCCGACCTCATCGCAGGCGACGAGAACTTCGGCAACAGTGGCTTCGCCTGGAGCACTGGAGCCGGCCTGGAGCTCCCCATCAGCCGCCACGTTGCACTGGACTTCGGCGTCGCCTATCAGGGACATGGCGAGCGCGAATACCTGCTCGAGGGCGGCATCACCGACAACGCCGACGGGTCGCTCGTGTTCGCCCCCAGGCGCTCCACGGCCAACCTCCTTGCCTTCCGACTCGGCATGACCGCTTCACTCGGATGGCGCACGAGCAAGTCGAAGAGGTGACCCTGCCGCTTCACATGCGCGCCGCAGTCTGCCGGCGGTATGGGCCGCCAGAGGTGGTGTCGATCGGGGATGTGCCCACTCCCGTCCCCGGCCCGAACGACCTGCTCATCCGCGTGCGCGCCACCACCGTCACGTCAGCCGACTGGCGGTTGCGCAGCCTCAGCATTCCCTACCGCTTCGGCCTCATGAGCCGGATCGCCTTTGGCCTCTCGGCACCGCGGCAGCCGATCCTTGGCAGCGAACTCGCCGGTGACGTGGTCGCGGTCGGCGCTCGGGTGCGCACCTTCGCGGTGGGCGACGCGGTGGTCGCGTCCGCCGGAACCCGGCTTGGCGCGCACGCCGAGTTCTGCTGCGTCGCCGCCGACGGGGTGGTGGTTCCGAAGCCGCGGCACCTGGCGTACGAGTCGGCCGCGGCGCTCGCCTTCGGTGGCACCACCGCGCTCGACTTCTTCCGCCGCGCGGAACTGCGCAGCGGTCAGCGGATCGTGATCAACGGCGCGTCGGGAACCGTCGGCTCGACGATGCTGCAGCTGGCGGTGGCCGCTGGCGCCGAGGTCACTGCAGTCTGCAGCGGCGCCAACGCCGCACTCGTGAGGGACCTCGGGGCCACGCATGTGGTGGACTACACCGCCACCGACTTCGCCGCCGAGGGGGTTCGCTACGACCTGATCGCGGACACCGTCGGCAACGCTCCGTACGCGCGGGTGCGCCAGGCGCTCATGCCGCGCGGGAAGCACCTCGCGGTCCTCGCCACGCTCCCGGAGATGCTCCGCGCGCCGTGGGTTCGGCTCACCAGCAGCCACTGCGTCGTCGCTGGTCCAGTGACCGAACGAAGGGAAGACCTCCACACCATCGTCACGATGGCGGCTGCAGGCCGCTTCACGCCACTGATCGACCGCTGCCTGCCGCTCACCGAGATCGTCGCAGCACACGCGCGGGTGGAGAGCGGGCGGAAGCGGGGCAGCGTGGTGGTGACGGTGAATGACGAGGTACGACCGGCGAACAGCGCACCGTAGCGCGTCGCGCCGGCCCCCAGGGAACGGCGCGCCCGGCTTGTGCATCCCGAGGCCGTCTGCCGGGTGACCGCTGGTGCGAATCGGGGCAGAGCAGACATCGAGCCTGTCTCGATGGCTCCGCGTCTGTCGCCTGCCTCACGTGCCTTCCGCCCGTGACCGCACCGCCGGTGTCAGGGCAGGCTGAACGCCACGAGCGCGTCGCCGGAGCCGAAACGGCCACCATCGCCGCCGGCTGCGATCACGACGTACTGCCTGCCGTTCGCGCCGACGTACGTCATCGGTGTCGCCTTGCCGCCGGCCGGCAGCACCGCACTCCAGAGCTCTCGCCCCGTCGCGACGTCGATCGCGCGGAACTTCTGGTCGAGTGTCGCGCCGATGAAGGCGAGCCCGCCCGCCGTCACGATCGCACCGCCGAGATTCGGCGAACCGAGTGCCGGTCCCTCCCGGTGCCCTGCCGCCGGGTTGCCAATGGGCGTCTCCCAGAGAATGCGCCTGGCAGCGATGTCCACGGCGACCAGCTTGCCGAAGGGTGGCGGCGTGCATGGCACACCATCGGGACCGAACAGCAGTCCTCGCACCTGATGGAACGGCGTATTACGCAACCGATTGACCTGCTGGCCACGTGCGGTGGCATCGCGCCGCAGCGCCGCGATGTCGGTGCCTTCGGTCGGAACGAGGCGAATGAGCGCCGCAACCGTGTTCACGGGCACGATCGCGACACGATGCGTCGCGTCCCATGCCACGCCACCCCAGTGCGCCCCGCCGATGTTCGATGGGAAGGCGAGCGTCCCCTGCAGGCTCGGCGGCGTGAAGATGCCCTCGTTGCGGAGACTCGCCACCTGTGCACGACAGAACTCCCGCGTCGCGGGGCTCACGCCGAACGCGGTGCCTGCGACGAACCGATGTGGGCTGAGCGGTGGGATGGTGCTGAAGGGCTGTGTCGGCCACGCTTCCTCCCCCGCAACGTCGCTCGCAGGCACCGCGCGCTCCTCCACCGGCACGAGTGGCACTCCCGTCTCGCGATCGAGCACGAAGAGCATACCGGTCTTCGTCGCCTGCAGGACGGCCGGACGCAGGCGACCGTCGACCATGACATCGACGAGTGCGGGCGGCGCTGCGTTGTCGTAGTCCCAGAGATCGTGGTGCACGGTCTGGAAGTGCCACACCACGGCACCAGTTGCCGCGCGCAGGGCGACCACGCTGTTGGCGTAGTCGTTCCTGCCGAGGCGCTTGCCACCGTAGTAGTCCGGGCTGGGCGCGGACGTCGGAACGAAGACGAGACCACGAGCCGTATCCGCGACGATGACGCTCCAGGCGTTGGCCGCGCCGGTTCGGTGCGCATCGTCACCACGCCAGGTCGCGTACGCCGGATCCTTCGGGTCCTGTGGAACGGGATCCCAGCTCCAGACCTTCGCGCCGGTCCGCGCATCGTACGCACGGACCTCGCCACTTGCTGCATCGGTGCGGTTGTTGTCGGCAATGGCCGACCCCACGATGATCAGCCCGCCAATGATCGCCGGCGGCGAGGTCACCTCGTATTCCGCGAACTCGAACGGCCTGTTGCGCAGCCCTTCACGCAGGGAGATGACGCCGTCGGTGCCGAAGTCGCGGCAGGGGGTTCCGTCACGCGCGTCGAGTGCGAGCAGGCGCCCGTCGATGGTCGGTGCGATGATGCGGCTCCGGCACGCCGCCGTTGCGTCCGCGTTCCCGTCCCGAAAGAACGACACCCCGCGCGAGGTGAAGTCGCCGAAGCCGTGGCGCGGGCTGACCCGGGCGTCATGGCGCCAGCGTTGCGTCCCGGTGACCGGGTCGAGCGCGAAGACCTTGCCAAGCGGAGTGCTCAGGTAGAGCGTGCCATCGACGAGGATCGGCGTCGCCTCGAACGAACGCGAACCCGGCTCGCGCTCTCCGGTGTTGAACGTCCAGGCGCGCTGCAGGGTCGCGACGTTGCCCCTGTCGATCTGCGCGATCGACGAGTAGCGGCTGCCACCTGGATCGCCACCGTACGCCGGCCATTCGGTGGCCGGGAGTTGCTGCCCGACGGCGATGGAGCTGCTGGTGGCGCACAGTGCCAGCAGGCTCGCGAAGGAAGGATTGCGCATGCGGTCTCTCGGCTCGGGTGGATGGCGAAGGATCCGCCGTCTGCGCCTGGCGAGCGAGTGATGCGGGACAGCAGGGACGCACTGCGGGACAACCGGCTCCTTCCGCGCGGCTACGGCGACTCGACCGCGGCTCGGTAGCGGCGGCTCCAGCTGAGTGTCGTGCCATCGTGCAGCACGACGCGGTAGTCGCCGTGCGACCAGGGCTGAATCTCACGCACCGCATCGAGTCGCACGATGTCGCTCTTGTTGATGCGCAGGAAGAGCTTCGGGTCGAGCCTCGCCGCGAGCGAGCTCAGTGTGCGGCGCACCCGGTAAGTCCTTCCGCCCGAGCGGATGTCGCAGTAGTTCCGCTCGGCGCGGATATGGTCGATGCGCTCGACTGGCAGCAGGCAGGCGCGGGTGTCGTCGTGGACCAGGAGCCTCAGGAGGAAGTGACCTCCCGACTCGACGATGGCCGCCACCGCGCGCATGCCGCGCCGACGGGCTGTCGCGCTGCCGGCGAGCAGGTGCCGTGCCCGCTCCAGTGCCGCGCGAAGGCGCTCCGGCTGCACCGGTTTCAGCAGGTAGTCCACGGCACGCGCCTCGAAGGCCGCCAGCGCATGTTCGTCGTGGGCCGTGCAGAAGATGGTGAGGGGCATCGCGTCGCCCATCGTGTCAACCACCCCGAATCCGTCCAGGCGCGGCATGCGAATGTCGAGCAGGACGACATCGGGCCCCAGGTCGCCGATTTGCTCGACCGCCTGCTCGCCGTCCTCGGCTTCGCCCACGACCGTGACATCCATGTCGGGGGGCATCTCATCCACGAGCCGGCGCAGTCGTGCGCGCGCCGGCGCCTCGTCATCGACCAGGAGGACGCGCATCACCTGGTGCGGACCGGGAGCGTGATCACCACCTCGAACCCACCACCGTCGGCGTTGTGCGCGAGGAGGGTTGCGCCTGCGCCAAAGAGCAACTCGACGCGCCGCGCCGTGGTCGAGAGCCCGCTGCCGGCTGTGAGCAGGTCACGGTCATCGTCGACGCCCGGGCCGTCGTCGTGTACCCGCAGCACGAGCCGCCCGTCGCCATGCCTCGCCGTGACGGCGATCCGCGCTTGCCCGTTGCGCTCGAGGCCACCATGCCGGACGGCGTTCTCCACCAATGGCTGCAGAAGCAGCGGCGGCAGCATCTCATCGCCGGATGTGCCCTCCACATCCACCTGCAGGTCGAGACGCGCACCGAACCGCGCCCGCATCAGGTCGGCGTAGGCGCTGAGCAGTGCCAGCTCGTCGCGCAGCGGCACGAGCATCACATCGGTGGCGCGAAGTGAGACACGCAGCAGCTCCGACAGTCGCCCGATGAGACGGTCTGCACCGCGCGGGTCCTCGTGGAGCTGCGCCGCGATGGTGTTCAGCGCATTGAAGAGAAAGTGCGGCTGCAACTGCAGTCGGAGACTCCGGAGCTGGCTTTCCGCCAGGGCGCGCTGGAGACTGACGTGCGCGATGGCCTGCTGCCGTTGCTCGACGATCTCTTCTGCACGCCAGAGCGCGCCCAGGATCATCGCGAACCCGACCAGGGCCGATGGCGCCTCCATCAGGTAGCGGAGCGGCATCCGCCCGTAGTCGTACGCGCCGAGACCGACGTGCGGGAACACGGCGGTGCGTGACGCCCACATGAAACTCGTGTTGGCCGCGCTGATCGCGAGGCCGAGCAGCAGGTACGCGGGGAGACGTTCCCAGAACGCCGCACCGCGGAGTGGCGCGCGCAGCCACTCCCGGAAGGCCACGCCGCTCAGCAGGAAGAAGCCGAGTGCTCCGGTCACTTCCTCGATGAATCGCGTTGGAAAGGTCCCAGATGACTGCCGCACCAGATCGTCGAGCCAGACGTAGCTGAAACGCAGGACGAGGACGCTGAGATGGGCGATCGCCGACACCCGCCAGAAGCGGGACCAGCTCAACCGGGAAGCGGCTGACGGGGGCTGGCGGTCCGGCACCACGGGTATGGGGAGCGAAGCGGTAGTCACGAGCGCAATCTTGTGCCGCAGCCGTCGCGCGCCAGCCCTTCGTGGGACATCAGGGACCGATGGCGGGATGAGCGGACCGACGGCGTTGCCTGAGGCGTGCTCTTTGCGGCCGTGTGCGGCGACGCGGGCGCGCGCGGCGCGAGGATCGGGATCCGGCGGGCGATAACGCGTGGCGCAGCGGCTCCGTGAAACGCCCGATCCACCAGTGCATCGTGCGCAGCATGTTTACGATTTCGGGCGAGCCCCCGCTCGTGGCCGGTCGCAGCGGATCGGGTTGTTCAAGATCCCCGTCCCCTTGAACTCAAGATCCCCGTCCCCATGAACGCCTCACCCCCACCACGCCCCCATCGCCCCCACGTACCGCTCCCGCACCCCCACCCCCGCCACCCGCCACCGCCCACCCGCCAGCACCCGCCCCACCGGCCGCACCGGCGACGCGAACACCACCGCGTCCAGCAGGCGCGACACCGGGATCCCGCACAACGCGTCATCGGCCACGTCGAGCTCGACGAGATCCGCCCGCGCCCCCACCGCGAACCCCCACCGCGCACGCCCCGCCGCCGCCGCTCCACCCGTCAGCATCCTACCGAACAACCGCGCCGCCGTGCTCGGCGCCACGCCGGGCGCCGCCCCCACGTTCCGCTGCCGCAACCCGAGCCGCTGCCCGTACTCCAGCAGCCGCAGCTCCTCCGCCCAGCTCCGCACCACGTTGCTGTCACTGCCAAGCGACAGCGGCGTGCCGCTCTCGAGCCAGCGCGTCAGGTCGCACAGGCCGTCACCGAGGTTCGCCTCGGTGCCGGGACAGAGCACCACGCCGGCACCCGTCGCGGCGACGCCGCTGATCTCCGCGGGTGTGGCATGCGTGGCATGCACCAGCTGCCAGCGCGCATCGAGCGCGCACGAGGCCAGCAGCCACTCGATGGGACGCCGGCCGGTCACCGCCAGGCACTCCTCCACCTCCGCCACCTGCTCGGCAACGTGCAGGTGGATCGGCGCTGCATCCCCCGCGCACGCGTGCGACAGGGCCGCGATCGACGGCGGCGTCGCCGCACGCAACGAGTGCATCGCAACGCCCGCGTCCACGTCCGGCAGCCGCCAGCCGCGGATCGTGTCACGCAGGTGCAGCACGCGCTCCACGTCGGTGGCGAAGCGGCGCTGGTCGTCGCGCAGCGTGGGCTGTGTGAACCCGGCGCGCTCGTACAACACGGGCAGGATGGTGAGCCCCATCCCGGTGGCCTGCGCCGCCGCCGCCAGCGCCTCGCTCATCGCGGCGTCACTGCCGCCGGTGGCGGACCAGGGACGCCCGTCCGGCGCATGGTGCAGGTAGTGGAACTCGACGGTGTGCGTGTACCCGCCCGCCAGCAGCTCGCCGAACAGGTGCGTGGCAACCGCCTGGAGCTGCGCGGGCGAGATACGCAACGCCACGTCGTACATGCGGTCGCGCCAGCTCCAGAAGTCGTCACGCGCCGTGTCACGACGCTCCGACAGCCCCGCGAACGCACGCTGGAACGCATGACTGTGCGCATTCACCATCCCCGGCAGCACCGGGCCCGCGATCACCTCGGCGCCGGCAGGGCAGGGCGTGCCGGTCTCCACCTGCGCCCAGCATCCCGCGGCGTTGGTGCTGAACGTCACATCCTCGGCCCAGCCGCCTCCCATCCATGCCCGCGCCGCCCAGAAGACGCCGCCGCTCATGGACGCCACGCGAGCATCGTGTCGACCACGTTGCGCAGCAGCGGCGTCACGCCGGTGGCCAGCGTGGAGTTCCACGTGTACGGCTGCGTCTCGTGCATGTAGGAGCGCAACGCCATCTCGAGCTGCACGGCGTGCACCCCGTCGTCCGGCCGGCCGTAGTGCCGGGTGATGTGCCCGCCCTTGAAGCGGCCATCCAGCACGTGCGAGAACGCCGCCTGCGACGCGAACACGTGGCCGAGCGCCTCGCGCAGTGACGGCGCACAACTGGCGCCGTCCGCCGTGCCGACGCTCATGTTGGGCAGCCGACCCTCGAACAGCCACGGCACCTCGCTGAGGATGCTGTGGGCATCGAAGAGCACGGCATGCCCGTGCACGCCGCGGATGTGATCGAGTTCCACCTGCAGCGCGCCGTGGTACGGCGCCCAGTACGCCGCGATCCGGCGCGCCACCTCGGCCGCGTCCGGGGCACAGCCCTCGCGGTACAGCGCGTCACCGGTGAAGTGCCGGGTCGGGCAGAGTTCCGTGTTGTTGCGCCCGGGATACATGGGCGCGTTGTCGCTGGAGCGATTGAGGTCGATGAGGTAGCGACTGTAGCGCGGGACGATCAGCGTCGCGCCCCGCTCCCGCGCGAAGTCGTACAGCCGGTCGAGGAACCAGTCGGTGTCCTCCACGCCCAGTGCACGTTCGGTGTAGCGGTGCACCTGGTCGGCGGGAATCACGGTGCCGACGTGGGGGAAACTGAGCAGCAGGGCGGTGTTGCCCCGGTGCAGGACGTGCGTGTCGGGCACCACCGTCGCCGCGCTCACGGTGTCTCCTCCCGTGGCTGCACCTCGATCCACCAGGCCCGCGCTGCCGGGTCGCCCGCCTCCAGGCGCCAGACGACGCCGCGAGCGTTGCTGCTCCACGCCAGGGTGCCTGCGGGCAGTGCCAGGGGGGCAGCGTCGGCACTGTGCAACTCGGCCGGCTCCTGCGTGTACACCGCGCGGATGCGGGACGCGGCGCGCCGCTCCACCCCGATCACGGCACGGGTCATCGCACCCTGCGCGCGCACGCGGAGCACCATGAGGTTCAGGTCGTGCGTGTCGCCGGACGTCAGTGTGCAGTCTGGCGCGAGTGCACCGTCGAAGGCCAGCGGCTGGCTCTCCCCCGTGAGCTGCACCTGGTCGGTACCGAGTGTGAGGGCCACGCCGGCACCCTCCAGCACCGCGAACCACCGATCGACGCCCGGGAACGCGCTGAACGGGCCGTCCCGCCCGATGTGCGCGACGCTCACCCGCAGCAGCCAGCTGTCGGCCGCCGGCCAGGCGAGCAGCTCCCGGGTGGAGCCGCCACCGTTCTTCCAGGGCTGCGGCGTGACGTCCCCGAGCTGCACGGTGTGGATCAGCGGGCGAACGCGGGGATCCGGATCGTCGGGGGAGAGCATGGAATGGAGGGGAGCGCACATGGCTGAATGATGCGCCCCAGGCACGGCCTTTGGCATGGGTGGAGTGGCTGCGGAGCAGCGCTGGCGGCGGGCCGTCGTTTGCGGGGGCCGGGGATCCGTGCGGGCGGCGGGTGCGTAGCTCACCAGGGCCGGCTCCGTTCGCCACCGGCCTCCGGCTGCATGTACCTTCCGCCAGGCGTCGCAGGGCGGGCCTGCACCACCGGACTCCGCAGCCGCACCGTCGCGACCTGCCGTGTCAGGCCGCCCCACACCCCCTTCCGCTTCGTCATGACGCGCTCACTGCTCCGTCGCCTTTTCGTCACCGGTGCGTTGCTGCTGGTGGCGGCACCGCTCCTGGCGCACGACATGTTCCTGCGCCTCGAGGCCTTCTTCCTCGCCCCCAACACCGCGGCGAACGTCCGGCTCTTCAACGGCACCTTCATCCTCTCCGAGAACTCGATCACCCCCGACCGCCTGAACGACATCGCCGTCGTGTCGCCGGCCGGCCGTGCGAAACTCGACGTCTCGGTCTGGAATGCCAGCGGTGACACGAGTGTGTTCCCGATCCGCACCGGCGCGGCTGGCACGTACGTGCTCGGTGTCTCGACCAAGCCGCGGGTCCTGGAGATGAGCGGCCCGGAGTTCAACGCCTACCTGAGTTCCGACGGCATTCCCGACGAACTGGCGTATCGCCGCGCCCGCAAGCTCCTCGACGAACGCTCGAAGGAGCGCTACGAGAAGCATGTGAAGGCGCTGGTGCAGGTCGGGACCACCACGGGCCCGGCGTTCGGCACGGTGCTGGGCTACCCGGCGGAGCTGGTGCCGCTGGCGAATCCGTATGCGATGAAGGTTGGTGACGTGCTCCAGGTGCGCGCGCTGGTGGACGGCCGGCCGGCGGCGAACCAGTTCGTGCAGTACGGTGGCCTCTCGGCCAGCAACGGCCGCGTCGCCCAGCGGAACACTCGATCCGACGCCTCGGGCATCGTGCGCATCCCCCTCGATCGCACGGGCACCTACTACGTCAAGTTCATCAACATGACGCGCGTGGCGAACGACGCGGCCGCGAACCACCACTCGAAGTGGGCGTCGCTGACGTTCGCGGTGCGCTGACGTGCGGTCGTGCCGGCTGCTCCGCGACGGCACGCGGCTGGCCGTGCTGCTCGCTGCCGGTGTGACGCCGTTGCTGGCACACGGTGTGGCGGCGGGTGACCGCGGCTTCATCCAGCAGAGCAGCGGTGTGCTGCTGGGACCATTCGCCTACCTGGGCGCCAAGCACATGGTGACGGGATACGACCACCTGCTGTTCCTGCTCGGCGTGATCTTCTTCCTGTACCGCCTGAAGGACGTGGCGCTGTACGTGACGCTCTTCGCCATCGGGCACTCCACCACGCTGCTGCTCGGTGTGCTCACGCAGGTGAGCGTGAACGCGTACCTGGTGGATGCCGTGATCGGGCTCTCGGTGGTGTACAAGGCGCTCGACAACCTCGGCGCCTTCCGCATCTGGTTCGGGGTGGCGCCGGATGCGCGCGCCGCCACGCTCGTCTTCGGGTTCTTCCACGGCTTCGGGCTGGCGACGAAGATCCTCGACTTCCACATGGCGGAGGATGGCCTGGTGCCGAACCTGATCGCCTTCAACGTGGGCGTGGAGCTCGGGCAGGTGCTCGCCCTGAGCGCCATCCTGCTGGTCATGAACCACTGGCGTCGCACCCGGTCGTTCCGGTCGATGGCGTTCGGCGCGAACGTCGTGATCATGACCGCGGGCTTCCTGCTCACCGGGTACCAGCTGGCCGGTTACCTGATCATGAAACCCGCCTCATGACCACCCCCGTCACGCCCGCCCCACCCAGCGGCGGTTCGTTGCTGCGCGCCACACTCATCGCCCTGGCGGTGGCCGGTGTGCTGCTGGTGACCTGCGTGCTGCCGGCAGAGTACGGGAAGGACCCCACCGGGATCGGTCGCCTGCTCGGCCTGACGCAGATGGGCGAGGTGAAGATGGCGATTGCCGAGGAGGCCGCAGCGAACGCGGCGGCGCAGGCGGCGGCGGATTCGATCGCGGCGGCGGCCGAAGGACGTCCGACCGGTGATGCCGCAGCGTCGGGCGCTGACTCCACCGCCGCGCGATCCGATCACTGACGCGGCGCGTCAACCGGGCCGCGTCCGGTGTCACCCGGACTTGAGCAATTCGCTGGACGGGGCACCTTCGAGGCATGCCGTCACGATGGTGCCGTGCCTGAGCAGGACCCCCTGCCGGATGGAACGAACTTCTTCGCCGTCCTGGTGACGCCACTCACGCGTCCGCAGGTCGCGGCGCTGTTCGCGGACCATGGCTGGCGGGTGCGCCACGCCTCCCGCAGCAGCTACATGGTGCGCACCGACTGGTGCGAGCTGGTGCTGGAAGGCGCCCAGCCGTTCCTGCTGCACGGCCCGGTCGCCGCACTACTCACGAATGCGTCGCGCATCGTGCAACTTTGTCGCGACGCCGGGATCGCGTGCACTGCCGAGTGCTACGGCGAGGACGGCGACCTCCTGAAGGTCCTCACCACGCACGACTGACGGGTCGCGCCACCGCCGGAACACCCATGCGGCAATCTCTCGTGCACATCGCGCTCGTCGTCCGGGACTACGACGAGGCAATCGAGTTCTACACCGGCGTGCTGGGCTTCACGCTGATCGAGGACACCTACCAGCCGGCGCAGGACAAGCGCTGGGTGCTGGTGGCGCCGCCCGGCGATGCCGGCGGCGCGATGCTGCTGCTCGCGCGCGCCTCGACGCCCGCGCAGGCGGCCTTCATCGGCAACCAGGCGGGCGGTCGCGTCTTCCTCTTCCTGCGAACGGACGATTTCCGGCGCGACTATGACCGCATGCGGGCCCGGGGAGTGCGCTTCGTCCGGGAGCCGCTCGAGGCGGACTACGGCACCGTGGCGGTCTTCGAGGACCTCTACGGCAATCGCTGGGACCTGGTCGAGTACCGGGCCGGCCACCCGCTTGCCGGCGCCTGACTTCGCCCGGGGCGGGGCCGCGCCGACGGTCAGCCGACGACCAGCGAGCCCAGGATCAGCAGGACGGTGGTCAGGGCGATGCTGAGGCGGTGCGACGGCGTGGAGGCCGGCATGGCTCGCTCCATGTGCTGTGGCGTGTGGTGACGTGGACGACACGGCAGACGCGCGCGGCCACGAGACGTTAACGCCGCCAGGGGGCGAGCCTGCTCACCCCGAACCCGCCGGAATTGGCCGGTACTGATGGGCTGGCTATACTGCCCGTCCAGACCGCGCACGGCCAGGAGTGGCTGTGCCGGGATCCGTCGCACCGCCCGTTTCCGGGTCGGGACGTCGCGGTCGGCACCGTTTCCCCGAACCGGAGGCGCAGGAGACGCCATGATCGACGTCACGCCCGCCATGCGCGCCGAACTGAAGGTGTTCAGTGGCGAACACCACGCAGCCCTCTCGCGCACCGCGAATGCGCTCCGCGGACTCGGCATCCGGCGCGTGCACTTCGGGGTGGACTACGTCAACGATGCCGGCGAGCCGGCGGATTACGCGGTCATCGAGTTCACCGATGGTCGCGTCGTGGAGCAGGAGACGTGGCTCGAGGAGCTGCCGTACGACGTGTTCTTCTCGGGACTGCGCTACTGCCAGCCGTACACCTTCGACACCGGGGCGGTGGAGCTGACGTTCGATGAGTCGGGGGGGACGGTGGACACGGAGGCGAACGTGATCCGCGTGTACCACTCCGCCGAGCGGCAGGCGCGGCTCCGGGACTGGGCCCGGGAGTCGGAAGGGCTCGAGGGGTTCTTCCTCGACCACATCGACGAATTGACGCACCTCGGTGCCGTGCTCGAGGCGCTGGACGTCGCCGACCTGTGTTTCGGGCTGGACTGGGTGGGGAACACACTCGAGCTGAGCGACTGGCGCTACATGGCGCGCCGCATGCACGGTGACGTGATCCTGCCGCTGCACGCCGAACCACCGGAACTCGCGGCCTTCACCGCGCTGCTGGAGCAGGACTTCCCGCTCGGCGGCGCCTTCATCTTCGACACCGTGCAGTGTGCGTTCCGGCACGACCCGGATGGTGGCCTGGTCTCCGTCGCTCCGGTCGGCGGCGTGGCGGTGCAGCGTGCCTACCGGACGGACGCGCAGCGGTCGGCGCTCGAGGTGCGGTAGCGGGAGCGCGGGGATTCGTGTGCTGGTGGGTGCTTCTCGTGCGCGGAGTAGAATCGCTGGTTCCCACGGAGCCACGGCGTGCACGGAGGTCACGGAGAACAGCACGGCTGGGGGAACTGCGTGCGCGAAGCGGCGGTCGCGCGCATTCGAGTGGTGCTGCGCGAATTCGGTGGGCAGGGCGCGCACATATCCAGTATGCTCGTGCGTGTGAGGACGATCTTTGCGCAGCACACCGAAGGCAGCGCCTCACCGCCGTTCACGAAGCCTTCCCTCCGTGCCCTCCGTGGTCTCCGTGCCTCCGTGGGAACCCGCGGTTCCCGGAGCCACATCGACACCAGCACCGCACGCGCAACCCGGAAATCCGGATCGCCATCACACCATGGTCCACCTGACCGACCTCGAAGTCCGCGACCTCGCTCGCATGTCAGGCATCGTCGTCGATTCCGCCCTCAGGCTTCATCGCGACCTCGGCCCCGGCCTGCTCGAGTCGGTCTACGAGACGCTGCTCGCCCGCGCCCTGCAGAAGCAGGGCCTGGATGTGCAGCGACAGGTCCCGATCCGGTTCTCTTACGACGGCGCTGACTTTCCGGTCGGCTTCCGTGCCGACATCCTGGTCGGCCACCAGCTCCTGGTCGAGGTGAAGTCGGTGGAGCAGACACTCAAGTCGCACGTCAAGCAGGTGGTCACGTACGTGCGCCTCGCCAACCTGCCTGCCGGCCTGCTCCTGAACTTCGGCGCCCCGCTCCTCAGGCTCGGCATGAAACGCATCGCGAACCATCCGCCGCTCACCGGGACACGGCTGCCGACGCACTTCGGTGCCACGCAGCCCGTCGAGGTCGATGGTGTGCAGTACCTGCACGGGACGGGACATGGGTGACGCACCGCCGCGAACGCCGCGCCGCATGCGTGACACATCAGGGATGGTTCGCGACGGCACGTGATGCGTGCGACGCAGTGTAGCTTGCGCCTGATGCCACGCTCCGTCGCGTTCGTCCGTGTGCTGCTCCTGCTGGCTGTTGCGACCGCGTGCCGGCGACCGGACCCGATCGAGCTCGAGCGCATCCTCGAACGGGACCAGCTCCGGCGCGAAGTGGCAGGGTTCCGCGCACTGGAGAAGCTCGCACCCGGCAAGGTCATCGATCGCTCGCGCGAAGTCGTGATCACTGTCAGTGATTCACTGCTGCGGTCGCTCGTGCAGGCCGCATTTCCGCTCACCATCGAGATCCGCAACCGCGCCGTCGTGACGCTCACCGGCGCAACCGTCCAGTTCCGCGCGAACGTCGCCCGTGTTGACCTGACCGGCACCGTGCGGCGGACCGCGTTCCCGCAGATTGCCGCGCAGGTCACGCTGCGCGGCGCACTCGACAAGTTCGTGGTGGATTCCACGCATGCCCTGCGGGCGCGAATCAGCGTCGATGATGCCAGCCTCGAGACGCCAAGTGGCGCGCCGGCGCCGCTCGATCCTCTCGTGATCGCCGTGCTGCGCGGCATCGTGGAGCGCAGCCTGCCCGAACTCACCTCCGGGTTGCCCACCGTTGCCGTGCCCGTACGACTGGACGAGCGGATGGCGCTGCCCGGCTTCGGCCCGGAGGGGGCTCTGTCGATCGAGCCCAGCTCGGCGCCGATCTCGGTCGAGGCGCTGCGCGTGATCGCCTTCCAGAACCGGCTCTGGATCGTGCTGCGCGTGGAGCTCGGTGGGTTCAGCGCGGCAGTCACCGCACCGTGAAGCATCGGATCCTTCGCATCCTGGCGGGCGCCGTGGTGCTCGCGATGGCGGGGGCACTCGTCATGCTGATCCGTTTCCGGCTCCGGACCGAGCGCGAGGATCCCGCCACCGTGCGTCGTGAGATCGCGCAGCTCACCCGCCAGCGCGACTCGCTGCGAGCCGTGGTGTTCGACGTCGTCGGCACCAGCGACCTGCTCGACGGCAGGCCCGAGGGTGACATCGTGATCGGCCTGCCGACGCCGTTCGTGGACACCATCGTGCGCAGCGTGATCACCGGATGGTTCCACGACGTGGACCTGCGGCTCCCGCGCATGCGCCTGCACAAGGATGGCGACGTGCGCGCGAGGCTCGGGATCCTCGGGCGCCGCCGGGTGGGTACCTACTCGCTCGACATGACCCTCGACGGCGTGCGCGGGCGCCTGCAGCCCGGCAGCCCGGAGATGACGTTCGGCGGCGACGTGATCCGCCTCGTCCTGCCCGTGCGCGTGGCCAACGGCACCGGCGTAACGCGCATCACCGCGGGCTGGGAGTCGAAGGGGCTGGCCGGCCCGGTTTGCGGCGACATGACCGTCACCCGCGACGTCACCGGGCAGGTGCGCGCGCGCACCTACGTTGCACGTGGACGGCTGACGCTCAGCGCGGTGGAGGGGGCGGTGTACGCCGACCCCGACTTCCCGGATCTCTCGATGCGTCTTTTCGTGGACCCATCGCCCAGGTCCGTCGCCGCGCTCGATTCCATCCTGGGCAGCCGCGGCGGCCTGTGCGGGTACGCGGTGGACAAGTCTCGGGCGTCGGAGCGGATCCAGGCCCTCGTGGCCCGTGGCTTCCGGGTGCGGATCCCGCAGAAGTTCTTCCGGCCGGTGCACCTGCCGGTGGCCGTCCAGACCACAGTGCCCGTGGCCGGCCGGGCCGTGGCCCTGGAGGTCGCCGCCAGCGGCCTGGCGGTCACCCCGTCCGCCGTCTGGATCGCTGCGAGGGTGCGGGCCGCCCCTGGGGCGGTGCCGACGCCCGCCGCGCCGGCGCCGGCTGTGCAGGCGATCCGGCGTCCCTGAGGGGCGCTTGCCTCCCCACCGACCCCGCCCGGCGCCGGACCCGGGCCCACCCGGGACCGTCACGTGACGGTCGCAACCGTGGCCCGGGGGTTGCAGGATGACCACCGCACTATCAAGCTCAACGGTTGGGTGTGGACCGGCGCCGTGAAGCCAGGGCCTCCCGTCGTTTGATCTCCCCCCGCACGAGCCGTACCGATGAGCGCAGCGCTGCATCGCCTGCTGGATTCCGCGCTCGCCGCGCCCGGCATTTCCACCATCGTCGAAAGACGCTTCGATCGGCTGTTTGCCTCGGGCGCTCTCCCGGGCATGTGTCACGGGGTGTTCCGCTCGTACGCCGCGGCGGCGGCGGCAGCACCGGACACGCTGCCGCTCGGCTACGACAACGAGGCGTCTGCCCGCCTCTATCACGAACGCATGGACCGGGTCTACCCTGGTGACTACCCGGCGATGCTCTGGCTGCAGAAGCTCTTCGCCGCCGGCGTCACGCGGGTCTTCGACCTCGGCGGGCACGTCGGCATCAGCTATTACGCCTACCAGGAGTACGTCGACTACCCCGACGCGCTGCGCTGGGAGCTGTTCGACGTGCCGGCCGTGCTCGACGCGGCAGCTGGCATCGCCGCGAAGCGCGACACGCGCCGGGCGCTGCACGTCACGGACAGCCTCGCCGGCGCCGCGCAGTGTGACCTGCTGTTCACCGCCGGCTGCCTGCAGTATCTCGAGGTGCCCCTCGCGCAGCAGCTGCGCACGCTGCCCGCGATGCCCGAGTGGATCCTCATCAACGTCGTGCCCATGCACGAGCACACCGACTTCTGGACGGTGCAGAGCATCCAGACCGCCTTCTGCCCGTACCACGTGCAGCACGGCGACAGTTTCTTCAGCGACCTGGCGGCGCTGGGATACGACGTGGTCGACCGCTGGGTGAACGCCGAGAAGCACTGCACCGTGAAGTTCCGCAGCTACCACAGCGTGAAGGGGTACGTGGGTGCGGTGCTGCGCCGCCGGCAGGGCGGGGGCCGCGGGCTGGCCGGCTGACCGGCCGCCTCACTCGCCGCTGGCGAGCGCGCGGGTGTTGGCCCGCGCCTCCTCGGCCAGGACGGGATCGTCGTGGGTGGCGAGGTAGATCAGCGCGTCGTTGATCGGCAGCGGGTGGCTGAAGAGGAACCCCTGGCCGGCGTTGCAGCCGAGCTGCGTGAGCGCCTTCTGCTGCGTGCTCCGCTCGATGCCCTCGGCCACCACGTCCACGCCCAGCGAGTGCGCCAGCGTGATCATCGTCCGCACGAACGACGCCTCGCGCTCGCCGAGGTCCATGCGCGCGACGAAGGTGCGGTCGATCTTCAGCTCGTCCACCGGGAAGTACTGCAGCTGGCTCAGGGACGAGTAGCCGGTGCCGAAGTCGTCGATGGCGATGCGCACGCCGAGGGCGCGGATGGCCTGCAAGGTCGCGTGCGCCGTGTCGGGCGCGCGCATCATCTGGCTCTCGGTGATCTCCAGCACGAGCAGGTGCGGATCGAGCCCCGACTGTGCCAGCGCCGACTTCACGTCGTCCAGCAGGTGCTCGTGCTCGAGCTGGCGCGGGGCCAGATTGACGGAGATGCTGGGTGTGTCGCCGGCGCGCTCGGCCCACCCGGCGGCGTAGCAGCACGCCTCGCGCATCGCCCAGCGCCCGATCGGCACGATCACCCCTGTCTCCTCGGCCACCGCGAGGAACTCCGCCGGCCAGACCAGGCCGCGGCGCGGGTGCCGCCAACGCAGCAGCGCCTCGAAGCCGCGCAGCGCACCGGTCTGCAGGTTCATCAGCGGCTGGAAGTGCAGCTCGAACTCGTGGTGCAGCACCGCGCGACGCAGGTCCTGCTCGAGTTCCAGCCACGACTGCGCCCGCGCCAGCATGCTCGGGTCGAAGAGGCGGGCGCACTGCTTGCCCGCGTTCTTCGCGGCATACATCGCCACGTCGGCGTTGCGGAGCACGGCGTCGCCGGCCTCGCCTGACGTGGCCAGCGCGATCCCGATGCTCACGTTCACCACCACCTCGCGATCGGCCACCGTCACCGGCCGCGAGATCACGCGCAGCAGCCGGTCCGCCAGCTGGTGCACCTCCTCCTCGCCCTGCACCGACTCGATCACGATCGCGAACTCGTCGCCGCCGAGCCGGGCCACCGTCTCACCGGCCCGCACCGCCACGGTGATGCGCTGGGCCACCGCGCGCAGGAGCTGGTCCCCGGCGGCATGGCCGAGCGAGTCGTTGACGCGCTTGAAGCCATCCAGGTCGAGCAGCAGCACGGCCACGAACGACCGGTTCCGCGAGCGGCGCTTGAGGGCGTGGCGGAGCCGGTCGTGGAAGAGCGCACGGTTCGCGAGGCCCGTGAGGTCGTCCTGGAACGCGCGGCGCACGAGCTCCTCCTCCATCCGCTTCCGCTCCGTCACGTCCTGCAGCATCACCATCAGCCGCGACTCGATCCCCGCCTGCACGCGCGCGACCGTGAGCTGCCCCCAGACGATCGTGCCGTCCTTGTGCTCGAAGCGCTGCTCCAACGTGACCGACTCGCGTGCCGCCGTCATCAGCTCGGCGCAGGCGCTCGCGATCCCCTTCACGTCCTCCGGGGCGAGGAAGCGCTCGATCGGCGCGCCCACCATCTCGTCCGGCGTGTAGCCGAGCATGTCGCGGCAGGCGGGGTTCGCCTGCAGGATCGTGCCGTCCACCGACAGCACCTGGATCGCGATGCCGGCGTAGTCGAAGAAGGCCTGGAATCGCGCCGAGCTGTCGCGCTCCGCCCGTTCGGCGGCGCGCTGCGCCGTGACATCGCGCACCATGACCAGCACCGCCGGCACGTCGGCGAGGAGGATGTCGAGGCCCTGCACCTCGCACTCCACCGTGCGCCCGTCGCGCGCATGCAGCAGTGTCTCCACCACGCCCATCGCCTCGATCGGCTCGTCGCCGGCCAGGTTGGACAGGAACCGGCACCCCATCGTGCAGAGCTGCAACGCATCGACCGCCGTGCCGGCCACCTCGGTGGACGCCCAGCCGAAGGTGCGCTCGGCCGCGGCGTTCCAGTCCAGCACCACCCGGTCCGAGCGCCGCAGCACGAACGTCGGGTGCGGGACGCCGTCGAAGAGCCGCTTGTACCGCGCCTCCGAGGCGCGCACCTTGGCAAAGCGCTCCTCGAGCTCCATCGAGAGCTCGTCCATCGTCCGTGACGAGAGGGCACGGTCGCGCTGCATGTCCTCCAGTGCGAGGCTGGCGGCATCGAGCACGGCCTGCATCGCCGGCGTGAGCGGCGTCGCCCCGAGGTGCCTCCGGACCGGACGTGCGAGCGCCGGATGCATCAGCGCTCGCCGATCGCGGTGATGGTCATCGTCTGGTTGTGGAGCAGCGCGCGCTGGCCGGCCGCGCCGGACGGTGGCGAGATCTCACCGTTGCTGTAGTAACCCGTGATCACGGCACCCGGAGCGAGCTGCGACACTTCCTCCACCTCCTCCTCCACGCGGCTGCGCAACACCTCGCGACGGCCGATGCACGAGACGCAGAACATCGCGGCCGGCTCCACGCCGTCCATCTCGGCGCGGGCGGCGCTGGCGGCGAGGTGGGCGCCGTCGAGGATGCTGTCGTTGGTGGAGCGCATCAGCCGCACCCGGTACCCCTGCGGCATCGCGCCGGCGAACCGCAGCGACCCTTCCGCCTCGTCGATGCCGAGGATCGTGCGCACGACACTCGGCGCACCGTCCGCGGCGGTGAGCGCGAGGGGGAAGAGCAGGGCACTGCCGGGCAGCTCCGCGGCGAGGTCGCCGAGGTAGCGCCGGTAGATGTCCAGCGCCCGCTGGTCGTCGAGCTCGAGCACCGTGGTGCCGTACGCGCGTGAGATCACGCGCTCGGGGCCGAACGGCTCCCAGCCACCGGCGCTGCCGGTGCCGATCGCCAGCGAGGCGCCGCAGAGGGCCACGGCCACCACACGTCGTTCCGCGGGTGGCCCGTCCACACCCACCCCGGTGCGGACGAACGCCACGCCGTCACTGGCCAGTCCGCCGGAGACCGACACGCCGGCGGGCAGTCCCGCCGTGAGTGTCGCCGTGAATTCGGAGCCATCGATGTACAGGCCATCGAGGAAGAGCAGGACGTGGCGAAGCTCGGCGAGTCCTGCCAGTTCCGCGGCCAGGTCACTGCCCATCGCCGCCGACGGAAGGATGCCGGCACCGTCATGCTGCACCACGTGCACGCGCGCGCGCTCGAAGGCCAGACCGGTCACGACGACGTCGGCGTCCACGACGTCCAGCCCGTCGATCTGGCCCCCGGCCGTCGAGTAGACGAGGCGCGCGTTGGGCCAGCGCGCGGCGACATCGTCGAACCACGACTGCGGCGGTGCGTCCACAGGCCCGAACGCCAGCAGGAGCTGCACGGCGCCCTGCGGATCCGCCGCAGTGCCGTCGCTCCAGCCGGAGACGGGTGACCACCTGTGGGAGAAGGCGCGCATGGACAGCCGGGAAGAGGGGAACTGGCAGGGCGGGCGCCGCCAGTGTGGAGGGTGAGTTTCGACTGTGCGCCGGGGAACTTGAGAACGGCTGTTCACCATCGCGGCCCCCGGTGCCGGCCGCGCAGCCGGGTCAGAAGCCCATCAGTTCATCGACCGGCTCGTCCAGTGCCTCGAGCGCCGGCGCCGGCCGTGCCGGGGGACGGGCCGCCGGCACCGGCGGCCGCTTCGTCGCGCCGCCGCGACCAGTCGGCTCCCGGCGATCGCGGTTCGCCCAGTCGCGCGTCTTGAACCCCTTCGCGGCATCGCCCAGTCGCGCGGCCTGCGCCCGCATCTCCTCGGCACCCGACGCCCCTTCCTCGGCGCCGGCGGCCACGCTCTGGGCGAGGCTGTTCAGCTCACTCATGCGTCCCGTGATGTCGCGCACCTGGTCGCGCTGCGAGGTGATCTCGCGCGTCATCCCGGCCGCCATCTCGTCCACACGCTCCACGGCGGTGGCGATGGCACCCAGCACGCGCTGCACGTCGTCGCGCAGCGTCACGCCGCGATCGGCGTCCTGCACCGCCGCCTCGATCATCGCGCTGGTGCTCCGGGCGGCCTCCGCACTGCGCAGGGCCAGCGCGCGCACCTCCTCGGCCACCACCGCGAAACCGCGGCCGGCGTCGCCCGCGCGGGCCGCCTCCACCGCCGCGTTCAGCGCCAGCAGGTTGGTCTGGAACGCGATCTCGTCGATCGTCTTGACCACCCGGCTGGTGGCGTCGCTCGATTCCTTGATGCGCGTGATCGCCTCACCCAGGTCGCTCGCCACCCGCGTGCCGTCCTGGACGTTCGCGCGCGCGGAGCCCGCGAGCGCCGTGACCTCCGAGGCGCTCGCCGCCACCCGTTCCGCGAGCTGCGCCAGATCCTGCGCGGCGTGGTCCACGGCCTCGATGGCCTGCGCCTGCCGCTGCGCATTGTGCGCCAGCGTCTCGCTGGTGGAGGCGATGTCCTCCGACGCGTCCGACACCTGGTACACCGACTGGCGCACCTGCCGCATCGCCACCGAGAGCTGCTCGGCGGCGGTGTTCACGGACTGGGCGATCGCGTCGTAGTCCCCCTGGTACGTGCCGAGCATCCGCACCTCGAGGTCGCGGTTCGCCATCTTCTCGAGCGCACGCTTGGCCTCCGAGAGCGGCGTCTCGATCGCGTCGAGCATGCGGTTCAGCTCCTGCACCAGTTCCCGGAACTCTCCTTCGAACTCATCCGGGTTGGCGCGCACGGTGAGCGAGCCGGCTACGGCGGAATCGGCCATCTGGCGACTGGTCTTCACCAGCGAGCGCATCGTGTCCTGCACCAGCGCCACGGCCACGCCGGTGCCGCGCGAGGCGGTGATCATGCCGTCCAGGCTCCCGGCCATCGTCCCCAGTTCGTCATTGCTCCGGATGGCGAGGAGCGGGATGTCGTCGTCGATGGTGCCCTCGAACTGCCCGCGTGACAGCCGGCTGAGCACGTCCTGGATCTGCACCAGCAGCTGCGACTGCACCTGCTGCGCACGGTCGGTCACGCGCATCGTGACGCGGAGCACGTGACGGATGGTCTGCGTGGCGGTGAGGATCGAGACCAGCAGCACGCAGAGGCTGGTGACCAGCACGAGGACCAGTGTGGTGAGCGCCGAGGTGGAGGCGTCACGGGCGTGCGCCGCGACGGTGTCGGTGAGCGCGACCTCGATCGCCCGCTGTGCCTGAATCTGGACGGTGGTGGTGCTGAACCACTCCGCCGGATCCGCCTTCACCGATGCGCCACCCACGCCGGCGTACGCGACGTCGCGGATCGCCGCGATGCGTCGCGCCTCCGGTGCGACCGCCATCGCCTTGAGCCGCGCGACGACCGCATCGGTCGCCCCGTTGCGGAGCTGCTCGAGTGCGATCTCCTGTCCGGCCACGGCCGTGATCCAGTCCCGGTACACGTCGTTGTCGGAGAACGCGCCGAGTGTCAGCACCGAGTTGAGGGCCCCGCGTTCGCGCGCCGCCCACTCCTTCAGGTGCCCCACCGCGTCGATCTGGCGGAGCGCCACGCGGGCGTCGCCGTCCGTCACGTCCCTGGTGAAGTCGTTGATCCCCTGCCGCATCACCGCGATGAACGCAGAGTAGCGCGCCTGGACCTGCGGCGCCGCGATCTGCCGCGAGTCCACGGCGGCGCGCGTGAGGGCGGCGCTGTCGATCGCGGACTCGATGCGGACCGCAGTGGCCGAGAGTCGTGCGATCCGCGTCGTCGCCATCGAGGCGCGATAGAGGTCGCGCACGCTGTCGGCGCGCAGGCGCTGGGCCGCGAGCTCCGGTGCGAACCGCGTGCCGCCGCTGGCGATGTAGCCGGCGGAGAGGCCGCGCTCGGCCTGCATCTCGTGGATCAGTGCGGTGGTCGTGCCCTCGAGGATCGCGATCCGCTCGAGATCGCGGCCCTGCTGCCAGCGTCCATACTGCGTCTTCACCACGACGCCGGCAAAGGCGATGGCGATCAGCAACGGCAGTCCGGCCGCAAGCGTGAGCTTGCCGCGGAGGCCGGAAAACAGTGTGCGCATAGGTGGGTGGGGCAGCCGGTGTTCGTTGGTGCAGCGAAGGGCGTCTTCACCTCACTTATCGGCAGGGATACAGGGCGGCTTGACGATCGTTGTATTGGCGCACGTTCATACTTGGCCGCCGGGCGGTGGACCGTGGCGTGATGTACCACCCTTATCGCCACACCAGTGGCGTGTAATCGCAGCTCGAATAGCACACAGCCGGATGGGGCGCCTGGTTGGCCAGGCGAAAACCGCAGCAATACCCAGCGGTATTGCGAGGATTTTCAACGCCGCCAGCCGGGATGCCCCGACCGGCGACTGCGTCCGGAACTTCGATTACACGCCACTAGGTTGCGCGGCATGCCATCCGCCCCCACGCGAGCCGCGGCGCCACCGCCCGCCGGTCCCGCGCCAGACGCCGCGCTCGCATCGCGCCTCGACGCGGTGTGCGAGGAGGGCTGGGCGCTGTTCGAAGCGTTCGACCGGCGTGTGCGCGACCGTGGGTTCCACCCGTTCGTGGCGGCCGACTACGCCGTCGTGCGCGCGGCACTCGTGCGCGTCCGGCACCCCGGCCAGCGCTTCCTGGAACTCGGCTCGGCCACCGGCGTGATCACGGTGATGGCCAGCCTGCTGGGATTCGACGCGTGTGGAATCGAACTCGACCGTGACCTCGTCCAGGTGGCCGTGGGGTTGAACCGTCGGCACGGCACGAGCGCACGCTTCGCCTGCGGCAGCTTTCTTCCCACCGGCTACCGCCGGCCCGGTGCCGCCACCGCCGGCCGGTCGCTGCGGGCCGCCGAGCCCACCACCGGTGACGGAGCGTCGGGCTACCTGGTGCTCGGCCAGGCCCTCGACGACTTCGATGTCGTCTTCGGCTATCCGTGGAGCGGGGAGGCGCCGCTGATGCACGACCTGATGCGACAGTACGGCCGCCCCGACGCGCTCCTCCTCCTGCACGACACGAACGCCGGCGTGAGTGCCTGGCGGCAGGGACGCGAACTCGCGCTCTGAGCGCGGCGGGCTGCCGGCCGACCGTACCCGGCATCGGCGGGCCGGACGATATGTTGCTCGCAGCCGACGGCGGATGACGCCGTCACCCCTCCGCAGGCCGCGCGGCCACCGCGCATCGTCGTCACCCGTCTGGAGAGCAGCTCGTGCGTCCCAGTGTCCTGACCCGTCGTATTCACTACTGGGCCGGCGCCGTCATCGCGCTGCCGATCGCCGTGATCATCACCACCGGCGTGTTGCTGCAGGTGAAGAAGCAGTGGAGCTGGGTGCAGCCGCCCGAGATCCGCGGCACCGGCACCACGCCGACGCTCGACCTCCACGGCATCGTCCGGGCCGTGCAGACCGTGCCGGGCCTGCAGGTGGCGGGATGGGACGACATCAAGCGGATGGACATCCGCGCCGATCGCGGCCTGGCGAAGGTCACCGTCGCGGGCGACTGGGAAGTGCAGGTGGACCTCGGCACCGGCGCCGTGCTGCAGGCCCGCTATCGTCGCTCCGACCTGATCGAGTCGCTCCATGACGGCTCCTTCTTCCTGGGCGACGTCACGAAGCTGGGGCTCTTCCTGCCCGCCGGCGTCGCGCTCGGGATCATGCTGGCCAGCGGCATCTGGCTGTTCTGGCTGCCACTCTCGGTCAAGCGCCGGCGACGGCAGGCCGCCGCGGCGGGGGCGTGAGCCGGTGAGCCTCCCCCCGTCGTCACGGCGCGAGTTCCTTGCCACCGGCACCGCGCTGGCGCTGGGCGCGAACCTCGCCGGTCGCGTCAGGCCGGTGCGCCCGGCGTTCGACCTCGTGCTGCGGGGCGGCACGGTCTTCGACGGAAACGGCGGCGACGGCCGCGAGATGGACGTGGCGATCCAGGGCGACCGGATCGCGGCGATGGGCGTGGCGCTTGCCGGTCGCGGGAGCATCGAGATCGATGTCCGCGGGCTCGCCGTGGCCCCCGGCTTCATCGACATCCACTCGCACGGTGACTCGTCGCTTTCCGCCGACCCGCGCGCCGAGTCGGTGATCCGGCAGGGGATCACGACGCTCGTCGCGGGCGCCGATGGCAGCTCGCGTGCCACCGGCAGTGCGGCCAGCGGCTTCCCGGCGCTCTTCGCACGCCTCACGGCGCTCCGGCCATCGCCGAACGTGGCCTCGATGGTGGGTCTCGGCAGCGTGCGTGGCGCGGTGGTGGGTGGGGATGACCGTCCCGCGACGGTGACCGAACTGCGCACGATGGTGGCCATGGTGGAACGCGCGCTGGCCGACGGTGCGTGCGGCGCGAGCTCAGGGCTCGAGTACACCCCCGGCGCGTTCGCCTCGGTGGAGGAACTGGTGGCGCTCTGCCGGCCGCTCGCGGCGCGTGCGCTCGTCTACGCCACCCACATGCGCAACGAGGACGACCGGCTGATGGAGGCGATCGCGGAATCGATCGCCGTCGCGCGCGGCGCGCGCTGTGCGCTGCAGATCTCGCACCTCAAGACGCAGGGACCGCGCAACTGGAGCCGGCTGCCGCAGGTGTTCGCGCAGATCGAGGCCGCGCGGGCCGAGGGGCTCGACGTGGCGTTCGACCGGTACCCATACCTGGCGTATGCGACGGGCCTCACCAACCTCTTCCCGGTCTGGAGTCGCGACGGGGGCACCCCCGCCTTCCTCGCCCGGCTGCGGCATCCCGCGCAGGCGGAACGGATCGAGCGCGAGGTGCGCGCGAAGATCGAGCTGCTCGGCGGCTGGGACAACGTGCAGGTCACGGCGGTGCGCAATCCCGTCGATCGTGCCGCGGAAGGGAAGCGACTCGGTGCGTGGGCGGCGCTCACGAAGGCGGAGCCGTATGCCGCGCTGGTGGGACTCATCCAGCGCAACGACGCCACGGTGAGCATGGCGGGTTTCGCGATGAGTGAGGAGAACCTCGAGCGGATCCTCGCGCACCCGCTCGGCATGGTGTGCACGGATGGCGGGGCGTACGCCATCGACGGGCCGACGCGTCGCGGCAGCCCGCACCCGCGCGGTATCGGCAGCTTTCCGCGCGTGCTGGGGCGCTATGTGCGCGAACGCGGAGTGCTCACGCTGTCGGCGGCGATCCGGAAGCTCACGGCGGTGCCGGCCGATCGCCTGAAGCTGGCTGATCGCGGCCGGCTGCGACCCGGCCTGGCGGCGGACGTCACCGTCTTCGACGCGGCACGCGTTGCCGACACCGCCACGTTCGAGCGGCCGTTCCAGTATCCCGTCGGGATCCCGCACGTGATCGTGAACGGCCGGCTCGCGCTGCGTGATGGTGTGCGCACGCGCGAGCGCAGCGGTCGTGCCCTGCGGAGCGTGGGGCAGGCAGGCGGCTGACGCAGCCGGTGCGGCGGGAGGTCAGGGCTTGCCGTTCGTCATCAGCACGCCGTCCACGCTCCCGAAGTCGTCCGCGGCGCCGGCGAGGTTGGCGGGCTGCACCCAGTTGCCGTTGTTCGACCGGATCGCGACCCGCCAGGTGCCGGCGGCCGGTGCGGCGCCGCAGGTGAACCGGCGCGAGCCGCTGCGCGCGCAGGTGCGTGGCACCCACTCCGTGAAGTCCCCGCGCAACTCGACCTTCTCCACGTCGGTCGGCCCGCTGTCGATGACGAGGGTGCCGTTGATCACGAGCAGCGTGGCGGCGGTCGTCGCTGCCGGCACCGGTCGCACGAGCAGCCGCCGGCCTTCCATGCGCACGCCGAGCAGCGCCGTGCGTCCGGAGGGGATGCCGGCGCGCACGTCGGGCAGGCGCTGCACGCCGCCGACGAAGAGCGACACCCCGCGCGCCGTCTGCAGCGTGAACGAGAGCTGCGGGCCGACGCGCGTGCCGGTCGCGCCCTGCTGCACCGCACGCAGTGCGACCGACGCATCGGCGCGCAGGCGGCTCCGCTCCCAGATCATGCGCGGGGTGAAGTCGAGGGTGCGTGCCGTGAACGCGGCGCCGGCGCCGGCGCGCACGCCGAGCTGCTGCTGCAGCGTCGCGGGACGCCGCGCGGCGGCGAAGGTGCCGTCGAGGGCGATCGACGTGGCGCCGTGCGTGTGCAGCACCGTGCCGCCGGCCTCGAGGTCAGGGTACCAGGCGCCGCTGAAGCGCATCTGCCCGCCGCGCGCGCGCAGCACGCCGGTGGTGCCGGCAGTGCCGCGCCGCCACTCGGCCCCGAGATCGCCGTGGATCGTGTGTGCGATGCCGGTGGTCTTGAGAAGCTGGCCGGTGCCGATGAGCCGGACGTCACGCAGCGCGGGCGAGCGGAAGTATCCGCTGCCGAGGAACGACTGCCACTGCGGCGATCCCGTCGCCAGCACGGCGCTGCCGCCGACCGTCAGGTCACGTGCCGTGAGCTGGGCACCTGGCGCCAGGTAGAATGCCGCCCCGCTCCGCACGAGCGGCTGCTGCACCACGGCGGCGCCGGACTCCAGGGTGCCGACGACCCTCGCGCGGGGCGGCGCCGTCGGCGCGGTGGCGCTGCGCTGCTGCGCCGAACCGGCAGATGCCGACAGCAGGATGCCTGCGGCGATACCCCACCCACGCCGCACGCCGGCACGGTGGCGACGCATCTCAGGGCTTGCCGCGGGTGCTGTTGGAGCCGGCCATGCCGAATCCGTCCGCCGCGTTCCCGATCCCGGGGGACGCCGCCGCGCCGCCGACCAGTCGGGTCATGCGGTCGTTGAGGGCATCCGCCGGCGCCACGCCACCCGCTACGTCGCGCGCGAAGTCGT
Source organism: Gemmatimonadaceae bacterium (assembly GCA_020851035.1). Classification (NCBI taxonomy): domain Bacteria; kingdom Pseudomonadati; phylum Gemmatimonadota; class Gemmatimonadia; order Gemmatimonadales; family Gemmatimonadaceae; species Gemmatimonadaceae bacterium. The sequence continues at coordinate 50,807 of JADZDM010000034.1, forward strand.
CGGCGATGGCGAGCAGGGTGTTCGTGGGCACCTGCCGGTCGATCAGCGAGCGCGCCGCGCGCACCGCCTGCTCCTGCGTCACGCCGCGCCGCATCAGCCGCACCACGAACAGGAAGTACGGTTCCGCCGACCGCCGGCCGGCCGCCACGCGCAGTGTCCGCAGCGATGGCGCGGACACACCCACCGAGAGCGCCTCGGCGCCGGCATGCAGCTCCGGCACGCTCACGGCCGGTGCCAGCAGCCGTGCGACCGAGTCCACGCGTGACGCCAGCAGCGCGACGGCCTCGGCGATCCGGGGCTGGCTCGCGCCCTTGGCGGTGCCCTCGGCCACCTTCGCGCGCAGCAGGGCCGTGGGCAGTCCGCGCCGGTCGAAGTCGCGCAGCATCACGTCGATCCGCTGCTGCGCGGCGCGTTCACCCTCGGTCATCCCGCCCTGGCCCTGCAGCGGTGCCGCGGCGCAGAGTGCGACGAGCGCCAGCCTCGCCAGCCGGTTCACGGGGCCTCGCCCACGACCAGCTCGGAGCCGGTCACGCCGAAGTCGCGGTCCTCGACGGCGTCGCGTGCGGGGTCGCGCTCGAAGCGGTGCCCGTCCACCAGGTACGCGTAGATGTAGCGCCCGGGCGGCAGCAGGGTGGTGATGCGCCAGCGGCCGTCGGCGCTGCGCTCCATCGCGGTCGCGTCACGCGACCAATGGTTGAAATCGCCGAGCACCTGCACCGAGCGTGCATCGGGCGCGTCGAGCTCGAAGATGATCGGGCGGGCGCCGCCTGCCGACACCGGCAGCAGCGGGGCGCCCGCCGCCGGCAGCACCGGCGCGCCACCCACGGCGCGCGCGCCCGCCATCGCGAGCTCGCTGCGCTGCACCACGGCGGTGCGTCGCGCGGCGGTGACCACGGCGGCACCGGCCGCCATCAGCACCACGGCCGCGGCGAGCCGGCGGGTCCACGCGCCGGCCCGGGCCTGCGGTGAGCTGGCGAGGATGGCGCGGGCCGCGATGCGGTCGGCCGCCTCGCGCGGGAACGGGGGAACGTCCTGCATCGCGTGCAGTGCGCGCGACAGGCGCTGGTCCAGGTCATCCATCGGGTCAGGCATCAGGGTCATCCTCGCGCAGGAGCTCGCGCACGGCATCCATCGCGCGTTTTGCACGCATCTTGCAGGCCGACACGCCCACGCCGCTGATCACGGCAATCTCCTCGTAGCTGAAGCCTTCCACGTGGTGCAGCAGGAAGGTCTCGCGCTGCGCCGCCGGCAGGGTGGCCAGCGCGCGGAACACGCGCGCCACGTCACTGCGGGTGGTGGTGGCCATCAGGGCGTCGATCGACTCGTCGCGCAGCTGGTCGTCCATGGGCTGGGCGCGCAGCTGCAGCCGGCGGAGCCGCACCCGCAGCGAGCGGCAGCAGTTGGCGAGGATCGTGAAGAACCAGCTCTCGAAGCTGCGGCTCGCGTCGTAGCGGGGCAGGGCCCGGTGCGTCCGGATCCAGGCGTCCTGCACGATGTCGTCCACGTCGTCACGCGCGGCGCCGGTCATCTGGAGCGCGAACCGCGTGGCGCGCGGCTGCATCAGCTCCACCAGCGCGCTGAAGGCTCCCGGATCGCCGTCACGGGCGCGCAGCGCCAGCACGTCGGCGGGGGCCGAGGTGCGGGGGGGGCGGCTGACGGTGACGTGCGGTCGGGAGAGGGGCATCGGGTCGGCGGACGGGCACTGGGTTGCGCGTGATACTCCACGACCGCCGGTCGGGTCACCGGACGCGGCCGCATGCGTGGTGCAGCGCGGGCCAGACCGTCCCGCGCACGTCAGGTGAAGTCTCATTGCCGGGCCTGTCGCGCGAAAGTAACCTTGACCCGCCCGCCCCTCCGGATGGTGACTCCCGCCAGCCCGTGGGGCGGTGGTTCGCCCTGTCCGTCCGGAGGACATGCATGGTTTCTCACTTCGTTCGACGCGCGTCTTGCGCCCTCGCGCTGGCCGTCGCCACGCCGGTGCTGCTGTCTGCGCAGGCTGCCACCGGCACCATCCGTGGCAAGGTCACGGAAGCGTCCTCGGGACGCGGCCTGGCCGACGCCCAGGTCCAAATCACCGGCACCCGGATCGGGGCCCTCAGCCAGGCCACGGGTGACTACGTCCTGACCGGCGTGCCGGTCGGCGCCCGGGTGGTCTCCATCCGCCGCATCGGCTTCCAGCCGGTGAACCGCACCGTCCAGGTGCTCGCCGGCAGCGCGCAGACCGTGGACGCCGCCCTCACCGTGAGCGCGATCAACCTCTCCGAGGTCGTCGTCACCGGCACCGCGTCGCCCACCGAGAAGCGCCGCGTCGGCACCAGCATCGCCACCGTGGACTCCACCGTGGTCGCCAAGGCGCAGGCCGTAACGGTCGACCAGGCGTTGCAGGGCAAGATCGCCGGCGCCCAGATCACGCAGAACTCCGGCGGGCCGGGCGGCGGCGGCATCTCGGTGCGCCTCCGCGGCACCAACAGCTTCATCTCCGGCTCCGACCCGCTCTACATCATCGATGGCGTGATCGTGGACAACGGCTCCGCGCAGCTCGCCGACCTCGGCGGCCGATCCAACCCGCAGAACCGGCTGGCGGACATCAACCCGGCGGACATCGACCGCATCGAGATCATCCGCGGTGCCGCGGCGGCCGCCCTCTACGGCTCACGCGCCAACAACGGCGTGGTGCAGATCTTCACCAAGCGCGGCGTGCTCGGCAAGCCGCGGGTGACCCTCACCTCACGCCTGGCCTCCAACGAGCTCCGCGAGCAGCAGCCGTTCAACTTCTACCCGTACGACGTCAACGGGAACCCGATCGCGCGCTACAACATGCAGGACGCGATCTTCCGCCGCTCGCCCAGCTACGAGCAGAACCTGACGGTCGAGGGCGGCAACGACGCCACGCGCTACTTCGTGAGCCTCAACAACACCGAGGACCAGGGCATCATCCGGTCCACCGAGTCGCGGCGCCAGGGCGTGCGGCTCAACCTGCAGCAGCAGCTCTCGTCCACGCTGATCGCGAACGTGAGCACGAACTTCATCAACACGCGGAACCAGTTCCAGGCGTTCGGTGAGCAGAACGACTACGGCATCATGGGCTCGCTGTTCTTCGCGCCCACGCAGACGGACTTCCGCCCGGTCAACGGCATCTACCCGCTGCCGCCGGCGCTTGGCACCAACCCCCTGCTCGCGATCGCCCGCATCCGCAACCCGCAGACGATCAACCGCTTCATCGGCTCGGCCAAGCTCACCTGGACGCCGGTGCCGAAGCTGCTCGTGGACTACACGGCGGGCCTCGACAACTCCGCCTTCGAGCAGCGCCAGTTCATCCCGCGTGGCGCCGTCCTCGGCACGGGGGCGCTGTCCACGGGCCAGTCGCAGTCGGTGTACCAGAACACGCGCGTGCTCAACCAGGACCTGGTCGCCGGCTACTCGTGGAACCCGGGCAGCACGTACGAGCTGAAGACCACCGCGGGGCTGAACTACACCCAGCAGACCATCAACCTCACGCAGTCGGGCGCCAACGGCCTCGCGCCGGTGGGTGACCTGGTCAGCGCCGGTGCCGTGAAGTTCGGCACCCAGGCCCTCACGCAGCTCCGCACGCTCGGCTTCTTCGGCCAGCAGGAGCTGGCGGCGTGGAACAAGCTGTTCCTGACCGCCGCGGTCCGCTACGACGCCTCGTCCACCTTCGCACCTGCGGAGCGCTGGCAGGCCTTCCCGAAGTTCTCGGCCTCGTACGTCGTGGCCGAGAACCGTTCCGGCCTGCTCAACAGCCTCCGCGTGCGCAGCGCGCTGGGCTGGGCCGGCAGCCAGCCGGGCGCCACCAACGCCTACTCCCAGTTCGTGGTCTACTCGAACACCTCGTTCGGCGGCCGTCCCGGCTTCGTCAACGACGTCACGTTCGGCAACGAGCAGCTCAAGAACGAGCGGGCGCGCGAGTGGGAGCTGGGCGCCGAGGTCGGGGCGCTTGGCGGCCGAATGGGGATCGAGGCGACGTATTACGACCGCCTCGTCAGCGACCTGCTGTTCTTCAAGCCACTCCCCACCAGCACCGGCTTCTCGCGCCAGTTCGCCCCCATCGGCACGATGAGCAACAAGGGCATCGAGCTGCTCGTGCGCACGGTGAACGTGGACCGGAAGAACCTGCGCTGGGAGACCACCACCACCTACACCCGCAACCGGAACCTGGTCGAGAGCCTCAACATCCTCGACTTCCAGTCGGCCGGCGGCTACCCGAACCGCATCCGCACCGGCGAGCCGGCTGGCGTGTTCTACGGCTCCTACGCCGCCCGCAACTGCCTGACCGGCGCGCTGCTCGTCGACTCGCTCGGCCGCTACCGTCGCAGCAACCAGACCGCCGACATGGGTGCCACCCTCGCCGCCCGCCGTGCCATCAGCGGCGGCACCTGCAACGACTCGCTGAACAAGGTGATCGGCGACCCGAATCCGTCGTGGATGGGCTCCATCCTCAACGAGGTCACGCTCGGCGGCAAGCTGCGCCTGCGCGCCCTGTTCGACGGCACCTTCGGCAACGACGTGCTGAACCTCTCGACCCGTGCGCAGAACGCCGGCGTGGCCAGCAACTCCAAGGAGTACGAGCGCGAGCTGCTGCCGTACGGTGACTCGCGCAAGCTGGCCCCGAACTTCAACGGCCGCACCCAGGGCATCTTCGAGTACTGGATCGAGGACGGCAGCTTCGTGAAGCTGCGCGAGCTCTCGGCCAGCTACACGGTGGACTGGGCACCCGTGAAGAAGCTGTTCCACGAGGGCGTGGACCTCACCGTCTCCGGCCGCAACCTGTGGGTGTGGACGAAGTACTCCGGCTTCGACCCGGAAGTGACGGCATTCGGCACCAACGCCGGCGGTCTCGGCTCGGTGCAGACCACCGCCGCGGACCGCGGCATCGACTTCGGTGCCTACCCGATCCCGCGCGTCTGGTCCGTCAGCGCCCGGTTCACCTACTAACAGCGGAGACGCTCACCCATGCGCACGATCAAGCGATGCGTGGTGGCCCTCGCCGCCATGTCTCTCGGCGCCTGCACGCTCGACCTGCAGAACCCGAACAGTCCCACCGCAGGCCAGGTCACCACGTCACCTGACGGCGTGATCGCCCTCGCGACCGGGCTCCAGAGCCGGTTCGCCACCTCGTACTTCAACTATGCGTACATGGCCGGACTCGTGACTGACGAGTTCGCGGCCACCAGCGCGGCACTGATCTCCATCAGCGATGCGGAGCAGGGCAGTGTGGCGCCTGGCACCGGTATCGCCGACAACGTGTTCAACTCGATCTATCGCACCGTGCGCACGGCCGATGAACTGCTCGCCGGTGCCGACCGGCTGGCGGGCTCGTTCGATGCCGGCACGCGCAGCGGCCTCAAGGCGCTGGCCTACACCATGAAGGCGGAGGCGCTCGGCGAGGCGTTCCAGTCGTACCAGAAGGCGCCGGTGAACACGTTCAACATCACCACGCCCACCTACGTCGGTCGCGCCGAGGCCCTGCCCGTCATCCGCGCCCTGCTCGACTCGGCCGCGGCGCAGCTCGCCGGCACGCCGGCCAGCGCATTCTTCACGGCGTCGATCCTGACGCCGGGCGTGAACCTGCCGAACATGATCCAGGTGTACCGTGCGCGGTATGCACGCATGGCCAATGACGATGCCGCCGCCCTCGCGGCGGCCAACCTCGTTCCGCGCAGTGGCGCGTCGGCCATCTCGGCCTTCACCTACCCGGCACCGGGGGCCAACCCGTGGTCGGTGGTGACCGGTGGCACGAACGGCATCGCCGTGCGGCGCCAGTATCGCTCGTCGATGCAGGCCGCCGACCAGCGCTTCGCCTTCTTCACCATCCCGTCCACCACACTCACCGGCCGCGTCGGCGCGCTGCTGGATCCGTTCAGCACCCGCTACGCCATCGCGGCCGCCACGCAGCTGGTGTACTTCCCAGACGAGGCGCTGCTGATCAAGGCGGAGGCCCTCGCCAACCAGGGAAACCTCGCCGGGGCACAGGCTGCACTCGACTCCGTGCGCACCGACTGCACCGGAGGGCGCGGCCTGGATGACCCGAAGGCCTGTCTCTCGGCGCTCTCCGATCCGCTGTCCGCCGCCGATCTCCTCACCGAGATCTACGTGCAGCGCCGGTACGAGCTCCTCGGCACCGGGCTGCGGTGGGAGGACACGCGCCGCCGGAGTGCCATCCGCGGCCCCGCGGCGGCCCCCGCCGTGCCGGTCGATGGCCAGCGCTGCTGGCTGCCGTACGCCATCGGTGACCGCAACGCGAATCCCAACGTGCCGGCAGATCCCGTCGAGCCGTCGGCGTTCCCCGCCACGTGCCCGCTGTGAGGATCCTCGACATGACACTCATCCCTTCCGGAGTCCTGCGCGTGGTGCATCGCCCGAGCCTCGCCATCCTCGCCGCCGCCGCCCTGTTCGCGGGCTGCGGGACGAAGGATGCCGCCGATCCGCTGATCTCCGGCCCGCAGGGGCGCGTGCGGCTGGTGAGCCTCATCACCGACACCACCCGCGGGCGCGTGAACGCGACCCTCGAGGGCAAGCCGTTCGGCGTGAACCTCACCTACGGCGGCACCACGCCGTCGTCGCTGCCGTCCCCCGCGAACGCCATCTACTCCGCGATCCTCACCGGCGCGCGGACGCTGGTGCTGAAGCGGACGGCCGACACCACCGCGGTGGTGGCCACCATCCCGCTCAACATCGCGACCGGCGCGGACTACACCGTCTACGCCACGGGGGGGGCGTCGGCGTCGGCCATCGTGCCGGTGATCACCACCGACACGAACACCGCACCGGCGCTCGGCGCGGCCCGCGTGCGGATCGTGCACCAGGCCAACGGGGCCGGTGCGGTGGACGTGTTCGTCACCGCCGTGGGCGCGGACCTCGCGCTCGCCACGCCCTCGCTCGCGAACGTGGCCCTGCGTGGTGCGGCCTACCTCGCCTCGCCGGCGGGCACCTACCAGGTGCGCGCAGTTCCCGCCGGCACCGCGCCGGCCCTGCGCGCGGCAAACGTCACCGTCAACCTCGCGTCGATCGCCATCCCGGCGAACGGCGCACGCACCATCGTCGCTGCCGAGAGCACCACCGGCGGGGCGCCGTACCGGTTCATCACCTACATCGATCGCTGACGCGGTCACCGTGGTGACGCGACGGGCCGTCTGCACTGCGCTGTGCGGGCGGCCCGTCGTCACTGCGGGGACTCGTGGCGTGTACTCGACGTTCCGGAAGCAGTCGTCGGTCGGGGCATCCCGGCTGGCGGCGTTGAACATCCCCGCAATGCCGCTGGTATGGCTGCGGTTTTCGGCTGGGCATTCAGGCGAACCATCCGGCTTTGCGCTATCCGAACTTCGATTGCACGCCACCGGGCCGCTAGATTCCTGGACATGACGCTCCTTTCCCGCCGCCGTGCAGTTTCGGCACTCGCCATGGCCTGCAGCGTCGGTGCAGGGCAGCAGCCCCTGGCCGCGCAGGCCACCGACTCCACCGTGATCTCCGGCACCGTCCGTGGGGCGGATTTCCGCGTGCCGGTGCGCGCCGATGTGGAGCTGGTGCCCGTGCGCAACGCCGATCGCGGCGTACGCGCGCAGGCGGGTGCTGACGGCGCGTTCCGGGTGTCGAGTGGCGCCCCCGGCCCGTATCGCATCCGCGCCGCCGGCGTGGGCTACCGTGGGCTGGAGCGCGCGATTCCCGTGCGCGGACACGCCACGCTCTCCGTGACCCTCACGCTTGCCGGCTTGCCGTCGGGCCTGGCGAAGGGGCCGCTCGTCGGCGTCAGCACCGACGCCGATGCCGCGCGTCCGCGACCGGACCTGCCGCCGGCCGTGCTCCTGGTCCGGGGCGCGGACGGCCGCAACACCGGGGCGCTCACGGCGCGGCGTGACACGCTCGCCTACCGCGTGGTGGACATCACGGCGCGCACCTACCTGCCCCCCGCTGGCGCGCCCGCGTTCCGCTGGGCCGAGGACGGCGAGTACGAGGGGCTGCTGCCCGCCACCAAGGGCCAGGACGTCCGGCTGGTCTACGACGCCAAGGCCGTGTCCATCGGCGGCGCCTCGGCGATCCACGTCACGGGCGACGCCCCCATCGCGCGCATCGTCGCGCAGCTCGATTCCATCGTCGGATTCGAGCCGGCGTCACGCTGCCTCATCGCGGCCCTGGCACCGAAGCCGGATCCCGCCGACGCGCGCATCGCCGACAGCTCGCTCACCGCGCAGCTGCAGCTCGTGCGCCGCCTGCTGCACGCCGATGCCACCTGCCAGCAACATCCCGCGCTTGGCGCGGCGGTGCTCGCGCAGTTCACGCCCTCGTCACCGTTGTGGCAGCTGGACGACGTGATGCGGCGGCGCACGCTGCTGCTCGCGGCGCGGCAGGTGGCGGGCCAGCCGGGGGTGAACACGCCACCGGCCATCGCGGCCGTGCGCGACCGCTTCGATGCCGCGCTCGCGGCGCAGGCCGACACGGCCGCACGGCGCGACCTGCTCGTGGCGGCAGCCGAGACCTTCATGCCGGAAGACACCGTGACGGCGCAGCGGTATGCGGCGCGCCTGGTGGCGGAGTCGTACGACGATGCGCGCGTGCCCCCGGTGCTCCGCCTCACCGGCTACAACCGCGTGCTGCAGCCGGGACGGATGGTGCCGGCGTTCCGCCTCGCGTCGATGGACAGCGCCGGTCGCACGATCACGAACGAGACACTGCGCGGCAGGGCCTACCTGCTCGACGTCTGGGCCACCTGGTGCCGCGACTGCATCGTCGAGATCCCCGCGCTGCGGTCGGTGCATGCGAAGTACCGGGCGCGGGGACTGCGGCTGCTCTCGGTGTCGGTGGACGAGGAGCAGGCCACCGCCGACACCTATCGTCGCGAGCGTGAGCCGATGCCCTGGATGCACGCGTGGGCCGGCGCCGCGCCCGAGGGGGGGCCGCTGGCCGCCTTCGAGGTGCAGTGGCTTCCCACCACGATCCTCGTGGGCCGTGACGGACGGATTCTCGCGCTGGCGCCGCAGCTCGAGTCGCCCGAATTCGCGCAACTCGTCGAGCGGGCGCTCCGGTGAGGTGCTGATGCGTGCGCGTCACGTCACGCGAGCCGCGGCCCGGAGCCTCGTCGCGTCCCTCGCGCTGCTGCCGGCCACCGCGGTCGCGCAGGCTGGCGGCGGCGCGCCGGCGCGGCCGATCACGATGCTGGGTGGCAGCACGGCGCACGCCCGCGGCACGCTCGACGCGGTGAGCGTGGGCGAGGGAGTGGCCGAGGTGCTCGTGACGTTGCACGTGGCGCCGGGTTGGCACATCTCGTGGCGCAATCCCGGTGAGACGGGGCTGCCGACCCGGTTGCTCTGGAGCCTGCCGTCGGGCGTGGCCGTCACCGCCGAACGCTGGCCCGTGCCCGTCGTGACGCACACGCCGGTGGGTGTGACGCACACGCTCGAGGGCGCGGTGCCATGGCTGGTGACGCTCCGGACCCCGGTCGGCATGGGAGCGGACCGTCTGGTCGGGGTCACGCTCCGCTACGGCATCTGTCGCGACGTCTGCATCCCCGAGCAGCTCACGGTGCAGGGCGAGGTGCCGGTGCGCGGGGGGAGCGTGGTGCCCGTGTCGCCGGCGCTGCGCTCGCGGCTCGTGAGCGAGGCGCCGCCGGTGGCTGGCCGTCGCCGCTCGTCGACGTCACTCTGCCTGGACCGGCCCCCGGGCGGCAGCGGGCCGGCGGAGGTGATCGCCGACACCGGCACGGCCCTGGATGGTGCCGTCCGGATGCGCCCGTCGGGCCGGGCCGCGCTGCTGACGATCCCGGCAGCGGCCACGCCGCGGCATGGCACCCCGCTGCTGTTCGTGCGCGGCACCGCGGCGGTCAGCGCCCGGCTGGACCTGCGCGCCCCCGCGCCGGGCTGCGGGCGGCGGTAGCGGGCGACGGTCGGGTGGGCCAACCGATCCGGTGGCGCGCGCGTATCCTTGTGTCGCGGCGCCCCATGGTCTCGGGGTGTTCGCCCGCTTCCACCCCACTTCGGGATCCGTCATGCGATCTGTTGTCCGTCTGTCACTGCTCCTTGGCGCTGTGGGATCGGCGCTCGGCGCGCAGGCCACCCTCGACTCGACGACCATCGGCGCCATGCGCTGGCGGGCGATCGGCCCGGCCAACATGGGCGGGCGCATCACCGACGTCGAAGGCATCCCGTCGCCGTCGAAGACTTTCTACGTCGCAACGGCCGGCGGCGGCATCTGGAAGACCACCAACGCCGGCACGACCTTCCGGCCGATCTTCGAGAACCAGCGCTGCGTGGCGATGGGTGACCTCGCGATTGCCCCGTCGGACACCAACATCATCTACGCCGGCACCGGCGAGCAGAACTCGCGCAACTCCATCTCGCCGGGCTGCGGCGTGTTCAAGAGCACCGACGGCGGCCGCACGTGGAACTCCCTCGGCCTCGCCGAGACCGAGCACATCGGCCGGATCCAGGTGCACCCGCGCGACCCGAACACCGTCTACATGGCCGTCCTCGGCTCGGCCTGGAAGGCCAGCCGCGCGCGCGGGCTCTACAAGTCCACCGACGGCGGCACGTCGTGGACCGTCATCAAGTTCATCAGCGACCGCGCCGGCTTCATCGACGTGCAGCTCGACCCGACGAACCCTGACATCGTCTGGGCGTCGAGCTACGAGCGCATGCGCGGCCCGTACTTCCTGCAGAGCGGTGGGCCCGGCAGCGCGTTGTGGAAGTCCACCGACGCCGGCGCCACGTTCACGAAGGTCAGCGGCGGTGGCTTCCCGGCCTCCACGCTCGGCCGCATCGAGATCGCGATCGCGCGCTCCAACCCGCGGATCATGTACACGATGCTCGAGGCGGACACGCTGCCGAACGCGGTGAAGGACGCCACGAAGAAGCCGCAGGAGAAGCTCAGCGGCCTGTATCGCAGCGAGGATGGCGGCGCGACGTGGGTGCGGACGAACAAGGAGAACGTCCGGCCGTTCTACTACTCGCAGGTGCGCGTCGACCCCCGCAATCCCGACCGCGTGTACTTCTCGTCCACGCCGGTGAAGGTCTCGGATGATGGCGGGAAGACCGCCCGTGACGCGACGCAGGGCATCCACGTGGACCATCACGCAATGTGGATCGATCCCGCGGACCCCGAGCACATCGTGGTCGGCAACGACGGCGGCGTGGCCCAGACCTGGGACCGCGGCGGCAACTACGACGCGCTGAACATCATCAACATCGGCCAGTTCTACGCCGTCAGCTACGACATGCAGGTGCCCTACCGCGTCTGCGGCGGCCTGCAGGACAACGGCTCCTGGTGTGGCCCGAGCCGCCGCGTGCGCGGCCAGATCAGCAACGAGAACTGGGTCTACATCAGTGGTGGCGACGGCTTCTACACGGCCAACGATCCCACCGACCCGGACATCGTCTACAGCGAGAGCCAGGGCGGGAGCATGGGCCGGCTGAACATGAGCACCGGCGAGCGCACCTCCCTCGCCAAGCCGAGCTGGCGCCCGGGGTACATGCAGCTCGAGGACTCCATCCTCGTCGAGCGTGGCGACACCACGAAGCCCGAGACGCCGGCACAGCGCCGGCGCATCGCCGCCTTCCGGGCGCGCCAGGTGGCCGACTCCGTCGCCCTCGACCTGCGCTGGAACTGGAACACACCCTTCTTCCTCTCGGCGCACAACCCGTCGGTGTTCTACGCCGGCGCCAACCGCGTCGTGAAGTCCACGCAGCGTGGTGACAACCTGGTCGCGATCTCCCCCGATTTGTCGCAGCGCGACACGATGAAGATCCGCGTCAGCACGAAGACCACCGGCGGCATCACCCTCGATGCGACGGGGGCCGAGACCTTCGGCACGATCACGGCGCTCAACGAGTCGCCGATCCGGCCCGGCCTCCTGTATGCCGGCACCGACGACGGCAACGTCTGGCTCACCCGGAACGACGGGGCCACCTGGGAGCGCATCCCGGGCACGCGGTTCCCGGGGCTCGCCGCCGAGTCGTACGTCAGCCGCATCGAGCCGTCGCACCACGACTCCTCCACGTTCTTCATCACCTTCGATGACCACCGGCGCGGCAACTTCACGCCGTACGTGTACGTCACGCGCGACTTCGGTGCGTCGTTCACCAGCCTCGCCGCCACCCTGCCCACCGGCGGGCCGGACTTCGTCCACGTGATCCGCGAGGATCCCGTGAACCCCGACCTGCTCTTCCTGGGCACCGACGTGGGCGCGTACGTGTCGATGAACCGCGGCCAGTCGTGGCAGAAGTTCATGACCGGCCTCCCCACGGTGCCGGTGCACGACCTGCAGATCCACCCGCGGGACCGCGAGCTCATCGCCGGCACGCACGGCCGCGCGATCTACGTCGTGGACATCGCGCCGCTGCAGCAGATGACGCCGGCGATCGCGTCGAAGAAGGTGTACCTGTTCGCCCCGCGCACGAGCCACGCGCTTGGCCAGGCGCCCGATGCCGCGGGCAGCGCCGGCGGGGGCAATGGCCACAAGCGCTTCGTGGCCAACTCGCCGGCATATGGCGCCGAGATCACGTACCGCATCGCCGAGGCGAAGCCCGGCACCCGCGTGCAGCTCGTGATCACCGATGCCGCGGGCGACACCATGCGCACACTCACCGGCCCCGGTGGCGCCGGTGTGCACCGCGTGATGTGGGACCTGCGCGGCAAGCGTCCGCCCGCCAAGCCGCTCTCGCCGGCGGAACGCCGGGACAGCGCCCGCACGATGGTGCGCGTGGCGCAGATCTTCGACTCGCTGCAGGCTGCGGGGATGGACAGCAACACGGTGCGGTTCGCCCGGACCGCGATGCTCTCGGGTCGCACCGCCGAGCTGATCGAGCAGTTCATGGGCGCGGCTGGTGGAGCCGGTGGCGCACAGGTGCCGGGGCTCCCGCGGTTTGCGGAGCGGCCGGGTGAGGGTGCTGCCGGCGCCGGTGGGCGCGGGGGGGCGGGCGGCGCGCCCGGGGCAGGGGGCGCGGGTGCGCCGCCCGCCGCGGGTGGACCGCCTGGCATGGGCGCCATGCAGCAGATCTTCGGCGCGTTCCGCGGGATGGAAGGGAGCCCGCTCGGCCGCGGTGCACGCGGTGGTGCCGGTGGACCGCTGGTGAAGACCGGCGAGTACCTCGTCACGCTCACCTACGGCGACGAGCGCCAGCGGCAGGTCCTGCGTGTCGAGCGGCCGGCCGACATGATCGGCGTGCAGGGCTTCGGCGGCCAGGATGACGACGAGGAGCACGACGCGAGCGACGACGGCCACCGTCGCTGACCCCTGACGACACTGCCCGACGGTGAGGATCCCGTCGGGCAGTGTCGCGTTCACCCCCCAGCATTCGCCTCCCACCCGGACCGGCATGCCCGAACGACTCCCCGCGTCTCCCACGCTGGACACCCGCAGCACACCCGTGAGCGACGTGGTGGATGTCGCGACGATCCGGAAGGTCGTGATGGCCTCGTCGGCCGGCACGGTGATCGAGTGGTACGATTTCTACGTCTTCGGCACCCTGGCGCCGATCCTCGCACCGCTCTTCTTCCCGAGCTCGAGCGAGACGGCGGCCTTCCTCAACACGCTCGCCACCTTCGGCGCCGGCTTCGCCGTGCGTCCGCTGGGCGCGCTGGTGTTCGGTCGCGTGGGCGACATGGTCGGCCGCAAGTACGCCTTCATGGTCACGCTGCTCATCATGGGCGTGGCGACGGCGGCCATCGGCCTGCTGCCGACGGTGGCGAGCGTCGGCATCGCGGCACCGCTGCTGCTCGTCTTCCTGCGCCTGCTGCAGGGCCTGGCGCTCGGCGGGGAGTATGGCGGCGCCGCGATCTACGTGGCGGAGCACGCGCCGCCGCACCGTCGCGGGTACTTCACGGCGTTCGTGCAGGCCACCGCCACGCTCGGCCTGCTGGTGTCGCTGGTCGTGATCCTCGTCACGCGCGGCCTCGTGGGTGAGGAGGCGTTCAAGGTCTGGGGCTGGCGCATCCCGTTCCTGCTCTCGGCGCTGCTGGTGGTCATGTCGTACTACATCCGCCGCCGCATGGCCGAATCGCCGGTGTTCCAGCGCATGAAGGCGGAAGGCACCGTGAGCCGCATGCCCATCCGTGAGGCCTTCGGCACCGCCGAGCGGTGGAAGATCTTCCTCTCGGTGCTCTTCGGGGTCGTGGCGGGGCAGGCGGTGGTGTTCTACACCGGGCAGTTCTTCGCCCTCTTCTTCATCCAGAAGGTCCTGAAGCTCTCGCTCACCGACTCGTACGTGACGGTGGCCCTCGGCATCGTGCTCGGCACGCCGTTCTACCTGATCAGCGGCGCCGCGTCGGATCGCATCGGGCGCAAGCGCATGATCGTCGGCGGCCTGTTTCTGGCGGCACTGACGCTGTACCCGATCTACCGGGGAATGCTCTGGGCCGGCGGGCCCGTCTCCGGGGAGGGCGCAGCCGCCGTGGCGCTGCACCCGAACATCCCCGTGCTGGCGCTGCTGGTGGCGGCGCAGGTGTTCCTGGTCACGCTGTCCTATGGCCCAATGGCTGCGTTCCTCGTCGAGAGCTATCCCGCCCGGATCCGGTACACGTCGATGTCCCTGCCGTACCACCTCGGCAACGGGTGGTTCGGCGGCTTCACACCGTTGATCGCGGCGTCGATGGTGGCGGCGTACAAGAGCCCCTTCGCGGGGCTGGTCTATCCCATCGCCGTCTGCGTGATCGGCGGCGTGATCGGCTGGATCTTCGTCCGCGAACCCGACGGCTCACGGGCCAACGACACGACCTGAGGGCGCGTGGCGGCGCGGGTGGGGGGTGGCCGCCGCGCCGGTGTCCGGGTGGGCAGGGCCGCGCCAGACGGCGCAGCCCGGGGCAGTCACGTCCCGCGGTGGAGCCCGGGGGCGGTGCGGCCTGTCCGCACGCTGCCGGGTGTTCATCGCGCGTTCACCAACGCCGGGCATCTTGCGGAGTGCTCGCCGGTCCCCGGACCGCGCGGGCGAGCCGTCCCGGCCCCTTCGTGGAGCTCCTGATGATCGCAGGTCTGATGGCCATGCTGCTCGCCGCAGCCGACACGACGCCGCACGTCGCGCCCCTCGCACTGGACGCCGGCGCCGTCGCCGCCGTGGTGGCCGGGCTGCCGGTCGTGTCGCCGGCTGCGCTCGAACCCGACCGCGTGGCGGGACCACCGCCCGGCGCGGCGCTGGCGGCGTTCGAGCCGCGGCTGCGGTGGCCCGTGACGGCAGACACGGTCGTGCGGAAGAAGCGCACGCTGGTGGAGTACTCCGAGTGGTACGGGCGCCGCGTGACGATCCACAAGACACTGAGCTGGGCGATGCTGCCGCTCTTCGGCATCTCGTACTACACCGGCACGCGCCTTGCGAACGACGGTCGCGCTGGCTCGCCGGGCTGGGTCCGTGGCCTGCATCCGTTCGTCGCGGGTGCCGACGTCGCGGTCTTCGGCATCAACACCCTCACTGGCGCCTGGAACCTCTGGGACGCGCGCCACGATCCCGAGGGCCGCACGCGACGCATCATCCACTCGGTGCTCTTCATGGCCGCGAATGCCGGCTTCGCCTGGGCCGGCGCGACGGGTGAGGACGCCGGTGAGGAGCTCGAAGGGCGAAACCGCCACCGCAACATCGCGCTCGCCTCGATGAGTGTGAGCACCGTGAGCTGGCTCATCATGCTGATCGGGAAATGACCGCATGCCGATAGTGGAAACCCTCAGCGCGGCGTTCGAGCCGTGGGCGACGATGTATGGTGAGTCGACCGCCCTCTCCGTCGCCCTGACCTTCGCCCACCTCGGGTCGATGATGGTGGGTGGTGGCCTGGCGATCGCCGCCGACCGCACCGTCCTGCGCGCCGGCATGGTCGAGGACTCGACCGCGCGCGTGGCGCTTGCCGGTGCGCTCGCCGACGTGCACCGCCCGGTGGTGATCGCGCTCGTCGTCTCCGCCGTGAGCGGCGGGCTGCAGCTCGCCGCCGACGTGGAGACCTTCGTCGGCAGCAAGGTGATGTGGGTGAAGGTCGGCCTGCTCGTGCTGCTGGCCGTGAACGGCGCGCTCATGCTGCGTGACGAACGGGCCGTGCATCGCACGGCAGGCGCTGGGCGGGCATTCGGCAAGCTGCGGATCCGGGCGGTGGCGAGCCTGGTCCTCTGGCTGGCGATCACGCTGGCAGGCGTTGGCCTCATGCAGGGCTAGGCGCACGATGGATGACGCACTGCCCGCACGGGCGGACGATGGCTGCGCCGGGTGCACGCTGCACGACCGGCGGACGTTCCTTGCCCGGACGCTCGCCGGCGTGGCCGCCGCCAGTGCGCTGATGCCTGGCCTGGCGCGGGGCGATCAGGTGCTCGGGTATGTCCTCCATCGCGCGGCGCGCCTGGCCAATGGCACGGCGCGATACCCGGTGCCCGCCACCGACGGGGCGACCATCGACGCCGACAACGAGGTGATCCTCGTGCGCAGTGGCGGGAAGGTCTACGCCTTCGCGCTGAGCTGTCCGCACCAGCGGGCGATGCTGCGGATCAAGGGCGGCGACACGGCGTTCCTCTGTC